>CABUZF010000407.1 GCA_902495985.1 uncultured Collinsella sp. | reverse complement strand
CGATCTCGACCTGCGCTTTACCGCCGGCACCGACGGTTATTTCCCCGGCGACGAAACGCATCCGCAAGATTTCGACCTCATCGAGGGCAACGCCTGCGCCATCTCGCTCGCAAAGATCGACAACACGCCGTGGGCACAGTGCTTTGCCACGTTTGTCCCCGACGAGATTCCCACCGCCCACGCCGCGCGCTTCCAAGCACAGATCATGGCGCACATGAGCGGCCAGGCAATGCTCAACCACGACCGCATGGTCAACGTACGCAGCGCGGCAGACATTCGCCCCGCGCTCAAAGACGGCAAGGTCGCCTGCATCCACACCATCGAAAACGCCACGTTCTTTGCCGAGGACCCCGCGCTGATCGAGGTGCTCAAGAGCTTGGGCGTACTCATGTCATCGCTCAGCTGGAATGCGCAGGGACCGCTCGCGAGCGGACACGATACCCACGCCGGCCTCACCGCCGCCGGCATCGAGGCACTTACGCAGATGGAGCACGCCGGCATGGTACTCGACGTCTCCCACCTCAACGACGAGTGCTTTGACGAGGTTGTCGCCCACGCCACGCGCCCCTTCGTCGCCAGCCACTCCAACTCCCGTGCGGTTTGCGGCGTCAAGCGCAACCTCACCGACGACCAGTTCCGCACCATTCGCGACATGGGTGGCATCGTCGGCCTCAACTACTGCAGCGAGTTCCTTTCCAACGACGCAACCGACAAGACAGCCGCAGACGTCACCTTCGACCAGCTGGCGGCACATATCGAGCACTGGCTCGACCTGGGCGGCGAGGACGTCATCGCGCTCGGCGGCGACTGGGACGGTGCCACGGTGCCCGCCTTCCTCTCCGATGCCAGCAAGATGCCCGAGTTCCAGAACATGCTCTCCAAGCACTTTGGCAAGACCGTGATGCAGAAGCTCTGCAGCGACAACGCGCTTGCCTTCTTTGAACGTTATTAATTTCACATCCCTTGAGCGGGCCGGCATGCCGAACGGTCGGCATGCCGGCCCGTCCCCAATCTGAAGGATCACTTTTGACGCAGCAGTTTACGATTTCCGTATCCCGACCGGATGGGACGCCCATCCCCGTCGTCGTTACCAAAAAGCGCGTCAAAAACTTCAACCTGCGCGTCACATCGAGCGGCGAGGTCCACGCCAGTGCACCGCTCGGCGCCAGCCGCGAGCGTATCGAAACATTTGTGAAGCGCAACAGCGACTGGATTATCAGCCGACTTGCCCAGCGCGAGCAACGTCAGGCGACGGTGCGAGAGCCGCCCAGCCCCCACTCGATCATTGCACTTTGGGGCAAGCCCATCACGGTACAGGACGCACTCGACCACAACTTTGCATCACCCGCACCGCGACCCAAACAGGCCACCTTCGCAAGTTTTATGGGTACCGACGAGCCAGACGAACGTCCACAGGCCAAGTGGCATGCGACCCTCGACGGCTTAACGCCCAGTGAGATCCAAGCCCATATCGACCAGCTCTATACGTCCGAGGTCACATCGG
>CABUZF010000406.1 GCA_902495985.1 uncultured Collinsella sp. | reverse complement strand
GCGATTTCGATGTCAGTAGGCATGGGCGGTCCTTTCGTTACCGAATGAGAAAAAGACCAATTCAGCATAGCACGGGCGCGCAATAGAAAAACGCCCATAACCGATGAACGGCGATATGTTTACCCGATGCCCAGCGATAGCCCAACAGCTAGCCAAAACAAAGCGCCCTAAACGGTAGGCTCAATCCCCAGGTGCTCAAAGGTGCGAAGCGTTGCCTGACGGCCCTGCGGCGTACGAATCATCAACCCGCACTGCAACAAATAGGGCTCATAGACATCCTCGAGCGTGCCCGGGTCCTCGCCCACCGCGCTGGCGAGGGTCGTAAGTCCCACGGCACGACCGGAGAACGTCTTAGCGAGCGTCTCCAAAATGCGAATATCCATCCAGTCCAGACCGAGCTCATCGATCTCGAAGAACTCAAGCGCCTGGCGACAGATATCGAGCTCAATGGGACCGTTGCCGCGCACCTGCGCATAGTCGCGCACGCGCTTGAGCAGGCGGTTGGCAAGACGTGGCGTGCCGCGCGAACGCGAGCCGATCTAGAGTGCACTGGGATGGTCGATCGTCACGCCCAGGATAGTCGCCGAGCGCGTCACAATCTGCGCGAGCTCCTCGACCGTGTAGTAATCCAGGCGATACGAAATGCCAAAGCGGTCGCGCAACGGGCCGGTCAACATGCCTGAGCGGGTCGTTGCCGCTACCAGCGTAAACTTAGGAATATCCAGGCGAATCGAGCGCGCCGCCGGACCCTTGCCAATCACGATATCGAGGGCAAAGTCCTCCATCGCGGGGTACAGGACCTCCTCGACCGAACGGTTGAGGCGGTGGATCTCGTCGATAAACAGCACATCACCCGGCTGCAAGTTAGTAAGGATGGCCGCCAGGTCGCCCGTGCGCGCGATGGCAGGGCCACTCGTGGTCTTGATCTGAGCGCCCAGCTCGTTGGCGATAACGGTGGCCAGCGTGGTCTTGCCCAGGCCCGGAGGACCCGAGAAAATCACGTGGTCGAGCGTCTCGCCACGGCTCTGCGCCGCTTCGATCAACACGCGCAGGCTCTGCTTGATGTGCTCCTGGCCGCAGTAGTCGTCCAGGCGCTGGGGGCGCAAAGTGCGGTCGACATCGAGGTCCTCGGCCGTCAGCTCCGAGCCCACCATGCGCTCGCCGTGCGCCATGGATGCCGCCGGCGAGTTGCCGGGCGTCGCCCACAGGTCCTGAGAGTCATCGGCTTCCCACATCACGCATCCATTCCAAGTCGGTTAAGCGCCGCGCCGAGCAGATCCTCGACACGCATATTCTGCCCATCATACCCGCTCAGGGCAACATCGGTCTCCTGCGGGCTAAAGCCCATGGAAAGGAGCGCCGCGCGGGCATCATCGATCGCCGAGGGAGCGGCGGCGGGAACCGGCATCGCAACCTGGCCGGGAATCACGTCGACCGGCACAAAGCCCTTATCCTTGGCAAAGGTGCTCTTGAGTTCCAGGATCAGACGCTGAGCTGTCTTTTT
>CABUZF010000405.1 GCA_902495985.1 uncultured Collinsella sp. | reverse complement strand
CGAGCAGCGCGCATGCGCGGCCTGAGCCGACGCCGGGTCGACGGCGGCAACGTTGCCCGCCTCGAGCTCGCGCAGGCGCTCGGCGATGCCGGCCTCCACGCGATCGAGCAGGGCATCGAAGTCCATGCTGCCGCCCTCGCCCGGGAAGCCCTTCTTGAGGCCCGGGATGCGACCGTCACCGCGCTCTTCCTCGAGCAACTCGGCGCTCGCCGCACCGCGCAGCGCGGGCTTGCCGCCCTTGGTCGAAAAATAGAGCGCTGCACGGGTATCCAAGCCCAGTGCCCGACGCATGGCCTGCGCGTAGATGAGCGTTTGGGTATGGGGCGGCAGCCAGCGCGGGTCGTCGATGGGGGCCTCGCCCGTCTCCTCGTCACGCACCGTGGGGTCGGCAAGCTTAAACTCCTCGACACCCGAACGATGCTTGTAGTCGATTACCACGGCGCGATTCTCGGCATCCACATCTACGCGGTCGATGCGCCCGCCGAGCGGCCAACCGGCATACTCGACCTGGAGCTCGTTGAACGCAAACTCCAGGTAGCGCGGGGCAAAGGGGGCAAGTGCCTCGGACTCGTAGGCAAGCACGCCCTCCAGCTGCGGCAAGATCTCGGCCACCTGGCGCTCCTCCACCGCAGAGAGCGGCACCAGCGGGCCCTCCGTGCCGCGCTTGCCGGCGTGCTCGGCCAACGTCTCGTCAAAGACCTCGTGCAGCAGCTCCTGTGCACGCGGCAGATTCTCGGGCGTCACGCGCTCCATGCCTTCTTGGGGCAGACGGGCATGCAGATGCTCCAGCACGTCGTGGACAAAGTTGCCCTTCTCCATGTTGCCAAAGCCAGCGTCGATCGACTGGGGCTTGACGCGATACGAGACGAACCAGCATAGCGGACAGGTCGAATAGGCCTCGATCTGCGAGGCAGACGTCAAGCGCGGCACCAGCGGCGCATCCTCGCCCTCGCCATCGCGACGGCGCAGGACCAAATACGGCACGGCCTCGGCACTCAGATGCTGAGGGGCTTCACAGGTCACGCGCTCGCGCTTGAGGCCTTCACCTGCCGCGGGATCAAAGTCGGCGATGATATCGCCCTCGCCCACGCACGTGGGCTTGGCAGCGCCAGCGGCCTCGGCATGTGCCCGCAGCTCGGTCCATACGGCTGCCGGGTAGCACTCGCGCGCCTGGCGATCGTGCGTCACGCGGGCGAGCGCGACCGGACCGCTCGCCGCCTGCATCGCACGGCCAAAGCGCACGCGCAGCAGGGCGGCGGGCTCCAAAGACACGCCGTCGCGGCGCAGCTCGGCCGTCAATGTGGCAAGCGGGCCCTCTTCGTGCGAAAGCGGATAGCTGTCCAGGTCGACATCGGCAAACAGCACGGCATCGTAGCCGCCAGGACGCAAAACCGACGCATCGGCAAGCGACACGAAGCGCACTTGTGCCCGTGGCGTGCGATCGACCTCGTAGGTCGCGTAATCGTAAGCGGTGCTGCGCTTGTCCACCTTGGTTCGAACGCCGTCGAGAACCGGCACGGTCGCGGCCTG
>CABUZF010000404.1 GCA_902495985.1 uncultured Collinsella sp. | reverse complement strand
TGCCCACGTGGACGGAGAAGTGCACTTCGATGCGACCAACGAGACTGTAACCGAGGAATCCGACCGCACCGTCACGACCACCGACCACTACGACGCCTACCGTAAGGGCAATATCTCGTTTGAGCGCGTGCCCGTCGACGGATCGTCCAAGATGCCCGACGGCCATATGGACGCCATCGAGCCGTTTGACTACGACGCGCTGTGCCCGTTTTCGGTCGCGTATATGCCCGGCTACATCGCCAACCGCTACGACGAAGATTGCGAGACCTGCAAGGCACGTGCCGAGCGCCGCATGGAGGAGAGCACGATCTCGGCCCTGCGCGAGACCGTCGTCGACGAATATGACGACGCCACGGTCGAAAGCAAGCAGCTCGACTACACCTGGGAAGACAGCGACTACGCCCTGTTCCCCGTGTGGATGCTTTCCACCTCGTGGAACGGCAAGAGTTATCTGTTTGCCATGAACGGCCAGACCGGTCGCATGGTCGGCGAGCTCCCCTGCTCCAAGCCCAAGCTCGCCATCGCCTCGGTGCTGTTCTTTGTGATCGGGTTTGTCCTCTCCCAGATTCTCTTTATGGGAGAGAACGCCTTCGATCCGGACTACCTCACCTTTGATGTCGAGGGCATCCTCATCAACATCGTCGCGCCACTGATCATCGTAATCATCGCGGACGTGTTGCTGGTAGGCCAGCTCAAGACGGCCAACGAGGCAACCCACGCCGACTACTACTGCGGAGAGCTCGACCTGACCGAGAAGCACGACACCTTCAGCCACACCGAGACCACCGTTGTCATGAAGGACAACAAGGACGATTAGCCATTCTGACCAATACCACCCGGCCTTTGACGAGAAAGGAAGATCACCATGGGACTCTTGAAAGCTGGATTGGGAGCTGCCGGCGGCGTCATGGCCGACCAGTGGAAGGAATTTATCTACTGCGAATCGATGCCTGCTGACGTCTTGGCCTGCAAGGGCAGCAAACGTACCGGTGGCCGCAGCTCCAACACGCGCGGCGAGGACAACGTCATCTCCAACGGCTCGGTCATCGCCGTCAACGACGGACAAGGCATGCTCGTGGTGCAAAACGGCAAGATCATCGAAGTCGCGCTGGAGCCCGGTGAGTTCGTCTTCGACACCGGCAGCGAGCCGAGCGTCTTTAGCGGCAACCTGGGCGATTCCATCAAGGAGACCTTCGCCAATATCGGCAGCCGTTTTACCTTTGGCGGCGATGCAGGCAAGGACCAGCGCGTCTACTTCATCAACACCAAGGAGATCATCGGCAACAAGTACGGCACCGCCTCGCCCGTGCCCTTCCGCGTGGTCGATAACAACATTGGCCTGGACGTCGACATCTCCGTGCGCTGCAACGGCGAGTATTCGTACCGCATCACCAACCCGCTGCTGTTCTACACCAACGTGTGCGGCAACGTGACCGATAGCTACACGCGCGATAAGATCGACAGCCAGCTTAAGTCCGAGCTGCTCACCGCCCTGCAGCCCGCCTTTGCCAAGATCTCGGAGATGGGCATCCGC
>CABUZF010000403.1 GCA_902495985.1 uncultured Collinsella sp. | reverse complement strand
GTCGAGGGCCGCGGTGTGCTCGTCGAGCAGCAGCAGGCGCGGCCTGGTGAGCGTGGCCATCAACAGGGTGAGTGCCTGGCGCTGGCCGCCCGAGAGCAGGCCGACCTTGGCGTTGAGACGCGTGTCCAGACCAAGGTCCAGGCGCTTGAGCAGCTCAACGTACTCATCTTTCTCGGCCTTGGTGACGCCCCACGAAAGGCCGCGACGCTGGCCGCGACGCTTGGCGAGGGCCAGGTTCTCGGCGATTTGCATGTCGGCAGCGGTACCGCGCATGGGGTCCTGAAACACGCGGCCCAGGTACTTGGCGCGCTGCGACTCGCTCAGGCGCGAGATGTCGGTGCCGTCGAGCTCAATAACGCCCGAATCGAGCGGGTACACGCCGGCGATCATGTTGAGCAGCGTGGACTTGCCGGCGCCGTTGCCGCCGATCACGGTTACGAAGTCGCCATCATTGAGGGTAAGGTCGACGCCGGTGAGCGCGCGCTTCTCGGTGACGGTGCCCTTGTTAAAGGTCTTCTTGACGTGCGAGAGCTTAAGCATCTGCCTCATCCCCCTTCGTGTAGGAGCTGCGGAGCTTATAGCGCTCCCAAACCACGGGTACGCACAGGGCCACAGCGACAATTACGGCGGAAAGCAGCTTCATGTCGTTGGCGTCCATGCCCAACTGCAGTACGATGGCGCGGATAAGGAAGTACACCACGGAGCCAAAGACGGCGGAGGCAAGACGGACGCTAAACTGCGTGAGGCCACCGGGCAGCAGGCGGCCGAGCACCTCGCCGATAACAATGGCGGCAAGACCGATAACGATGGCACCGGTGCCCATACCAATGTCGGCATACTTTTGGCTCTGGCAGATGAGCGCGCCCGAAAGGCCGATGAGGGCGTTGGAGAGCACGAGGGCGATCATCTTGGTGGAGTTGGTGTTGACGCCCAGGGCGCGGATCATGTACTCGTTGTTGCCGGTGGCGCGCAGCGCCGAGCCAATCTCGGTGCCAAAGAACCAATACAGGATGGCAACGATAGCCACGGCGAGCAGGATGCCCAAGATGATGGCAACGGTGGACTGCGGCAGGCCGGTCATATTGCTGACGGCCGAAAACACGGTGCCCTTGGCAAGAATGGGCGTATTGGACTTGCCCATGATGCGCAGGTTGATGGACCACAGGCTGATCTGGGTGAGGATTCCGGCGAGGATCGCGGGAATCTCGAAGACGGTGGTCAAAATGCCCGTGACGGCACCCGCGATGGCGCCGGCGCACATACCGGCCAGCACGGCGAGCAGCGGGTCGACGTTGTTATTGACGATGAGCACGGCGCAGACGCAGCCGCCGAGGGCAAAGCTGCCGTCGCAGGTCATATCGGGAATGTCGAGCAGGCGGAACGTGATAAACACGCCAAGCACCATAATGCCCCAGAGGACGCCCTGCGAAACGGCGCCCTGCAATGCAATGAGCATGCTTCATACCTCCTAGGATAGGGTGGACACGTGAGTCACCATGATAGCGGTAACAATGCATAAAAGAGCTGCGGCCGGATGTTTTG
>CABUZF010000402.1 GCA_902495985.1 uncultured Collinsella sp. | reverse complement strand
ATGAGCATGTTGACGCTCTCGGGAACGGCGTGGCGGAAGAACCGCTGGCATTCGCGATCGACCTCGGTGCGCGCAACCCAGGTCGCGTCGTCGCGGCCGCCCGCAAGCTCCAAAACCCATCCCAAGTGGTACAGCTCCTCGGTCGCCTGCGCCTCGTCGTCGCAGTCGAGCTCCACATAAACACAGACCTTTGCCTCGTCGTCGAGCGCCGGCAGCGAGGCAAACGCAGTCGACTGCTCACGCTGGCGACGAAGGATATCCAAGGCGCCGGCATCGAAATACTCAATAGCGGCGGCATGGGACAGCACGGGGCGCACGGAATCGGTAAAGGACACCGCCTTGTCCTCGCTATCGAAGAAGCAGCTCACGCCCCATACGACCGAAGGTGCCGCCTGCAGGGCGATCTCGAGCTCGGTAATGACGCCGAGTGTGCCGCACGCACCGATAAAAAGATCGATGGCGTCCATATCGTCCGAAACGAAATAACCCGACGCGTTTTTGGTCTTGGGCATGGTATAGCCGGGAAGATCCAGCTCGAGCGCGCGGCCCCCTGCCGTCACGAGCGACAAGTGGCGTGCGTCAGCGCGCGCCTGACCTCGATGAAGCTCAAGCAGGTCGCCGTCCGCCAGTGCCACGTGAAGCCCCGTAACGTGCGGGCGCATGGGGCCATAGGCGTAGCTGCGGGCACCGGAGGCATTGCACGCCGCCATACCGCCCAGGCAGGCGGATGCCTCGGTGGGATCGGTGGGGAAGAACTGCTCGGGAGCTGCCTGGAACTCCTCATAGGCCTCAAGCGATACCTGATCCCAGCCAGCGGTCGGCAATGCCTTCTTACCCAGCTGCTTGCGCAACTCCGAAAGCACGACCCCCGGCTCCACGCGCAGCAGAAAACGGCCCTGCTCGTCGCGGCGAAGACCCAGGTAGCGATTCATACGAGAAGTGTTGAGGATATGTCCGCCGTGGGGCACGGCACCGGCAGCCAGACCGGTTCGAGCGCCTTGGACCGTTATCGAAACATGCTCGGCATGGAGCTTTCGCAGAATGGCGCGGACTTCGTCCTCCGTTGTCGGAAACGAGATGCTCGACGCCTCGCCCGATATGCGAGATTCATCGCGACCATATTCTTCGAACTCGTCGCCGAAGGGTTTGATGGCTGCAGACACGCGAACTCCCCCTTTAGTTAACTACAGTATTTGCAGGGAGATGTTACCGCATCGTTTCGTCGACGTGACTGAGACCGTCTCCATAATTGGCGAATTTTACGTTTGTGCAATTCGGCAAGCGGCGGCGATTTCTCGGCAGACGCTCTATTTGACGTGCCCCTTCCCATCGCTGCCATGCATGCAATTGGCGCTCGAAAAAACTTGAGATATTTTTTACCGCCTCTCACCTGTGACGATGCAAATCCGTCAAGCATTTGGTCAGAAATCGGTCAAGTTGCGCCTGATACGGTCGGCATCGACAGCCAAAACCAATAGAAGGTTTGGCCCAAAAGCAGGGAGGTCCCCATGGCATATTACTGGCCCCAGTACGGCGTCGCCATCGAAGTCGACGAT
>CABUZF010000401.1 GCA_902495985.1 uncultured Collinsella sp. | reverse complement strand
TCGTGTGCGGTTTTTGCAGCGGCTTGTTTTATGACCTGTCCGCTGCCGTGCCGGTGGGCGTTATGTCGCTCCTGCTGACCGTGGGTTCTTTTGCCCTGGTGCACAGCGCCGTCGGTCAGACGGGCGGTACCCCGAGTGCGCGCGGCGTCACTGTGGGCGCCTTCGCGCTCGTCATTAATGTTATCTACAGCATCATCTTGCTGTTTATGGGTTTGGAGACGAGCTTTGTCGTGGCGATCTTCGGCCATGCGCTGCCGTCCTCGATCCTGACGGGTCTGGTTGCCATTCCGTTTTTGATGTCCGGCGTCGTGCCGCAGTCCGGCTATGGATTCTCCGCACGTGGCGGACGCCAGACGGGTATGCGCTTTAAGCCCAAGACCCGCAAGCTCAAATAGGGGAGGCCCGTAGATGTCTTCCCAGATGACGGTTATTATCGCCGGTATCGTGCTGGTTGTGGCCATCGTGGTCGCGCTGGTCATCATGCGTCGAGGCGATTCCCGTTTTACCTACGATACACAGCATGGAACGGCTCCGCGCGCCACCGAGGGCGAGGGCAATACCGCGGCGACCGCCTTTAAGGGCCGCTTTTCCATCCTCACCACGGGTGTGGGCGCGATGTTTGCGGCACTTGCCGTCAAGCTGTGGGGCATGCAGATGGTCTCGTCGGACTATTACGAGAAGCAGGCCAATAGTAATCAGACTCGCACCGTTACCACACCCGCTGTGCGCGGCCGCATCCTCGACCGCAATGGCGTGGCGCTTGTCCAGAACCGTCCCTCACTTGCTGTCGTGGCCTACCGCGACCTTGCCGAGGATGAGGTTCTGGTTCGCCATCTTGCCAACGTGCTTGGAATGCCTTATGTGGCGGTCCTTCGCAATATTCAGGACAATACAGAGGGCGCTCAGAGCCTGCATACCATCGCGACGGACGTCCGTCGCTCCACGGTTGCCTATATCAAGGAACACGCCGGCGAGTTCCCGGGCGTCAAGATTGCCGAGCGTACCGAGCGCCAGTATCCATACGGCGAGACGGCATGCCATATCTTGGGCTATACCGGCACCATTACCTCCGAGCAGCTCGAGGCCCAGAATAAGAAAACCTCTGGCGATGATGATGCTTCTGCTGGCAAGATTACGTACCAGTCGGGCGATATCGTGGGCCAGGCGGGCGTTGAGAGCTACTACGAAAACCTGCTGCAGGGTATTCGTGGCGAGCAGACCGTCAAGGTCGATGCCTCGGGCAATGTGACCGGTCAGGCCGGCGCCGTGCCCGCGAAGGCCGGCTCCGACATTAAGCTCACGCTCGACCTTAAGATCCAACAGGCCTGTGAGACGGCGCTGGCGAGCGCTATCGAGCTTGCCAAGACCACTGGCTACAGCAATGCCGGCAACGGCGCTGTGGTGTGTCTCGATCCCAACAATGGCGAGATCCTGGGCATGGCGAGCCAGCCCAAGTTCGATCCGTCCGTCTTTATCGGCGGCGTCTCAAATGACGTGTGGACCGAGCTCAATGATGACAAGGGTTCGCACCCGCTGCTCAACCGCGCCATTAGCGGACAGTACATGTC
>CABUZF010000400.1 GCA_902495985.1 uncultured Collinsella sp. | reverse complement strand
TCCCGACGCCAAGGTCTGGGGCCGCTCCTGCGACCTCACCTCACTCGAAGCCGTGACCGAGGCCTTTACCCAGGCTGCAGCCGACATGGGCGGCTTGGACACGGTCGTCAACAATGCCGGTATCTCCCAGCGTTCACCCCTCTTGGACTACACGGCCGAGGAGTTCGCAAAGGTCATGGACCTTAACGTCGTCGCCGTCTTTAATGGCCACCAAGCTGCCGCCAAGATCATGACCGAGGCCGGCCACGGCGGCACCATCACCACCACGAGCTCGATGGTTGCCAAGTACGGCCAGCCCTCTGGCGTCGGCTATCCAACGTCCAAGTTTGCCGTCAACGGCATGGTCCAGTCGCTCTCGCGCGAGCTCGCCCCCATGGGCATTCGCGTCAATGCCGTAGCACCCGGTGTAACCAAAACCGACATGGTCGCCAACCTGCCTGAAGAGGTTATTAAGCCCATCGTCGCCACCATTCCGCTGGGTCGCATGGGCGAGCCCGAGGATGTCGCCAACGCCTTTGTTTTCCTGGCGAGCGACATGTCCTCCTACGTCACGGGCGCCGTGCTCCCCGTCGACGGAGCCGCCCGCTCTTAAGGGACCACAAGCCTCAGCTCCCAGCCTCAACATAGTCCAACAAAGAAGGCGCGCCGTCTGCATCAACTGCAGGCAGCGCGCCTTCTTCTGTTTGAAAGGGAAGCTGTGTCCCGGAATTCCGACTCAGACCGGGACGCAGCTTCCCTCAGGGCCATGTTTCGGAAAGAGCGCCCCGTTTTGAACGCCGATTCTGGGATACCGTTTCCGCAACGGATCTCTCGCGGAAACTGCATCCCACTCTGAGCGCCCATTCCGGGACACAGTTTCCCAACGGCCCCCGTTTCGGAAACCACATCCCGTTCCGAGCCTTCAAAGCGGGACGCGGCTTCCCCGAGAGAGTATCGACTACTTGCCGTCGTCGTCCTCGGCTTCTTCTCTTGCATAGAGCTCCAACATGCGGCGGCGGTATTCGCGCACGGCGAGCTTGGCGCGCTCCAGGCGGCGACGCTCGCGCGGGGTCAGCTCGGACGGGTCGACCTCATCACCATAGGTCTTATCGGCAAGAAGATGCGCCGCGTCCACGATGCGGGCATCGATGTGGCCGCTCGCCGCCTCGGCGGAAAGACGCTCGGCAATCGTATCGAGCGTAGGCAGGCCCTCGAATACGCGACCGTGACCATGCGAGGTCAGCAGCTCGTGCTCGCGTGCGAGCAGGCTCGCCAAATCGTGATGGGCACGCAGGATGTCGAACGCATCGGATGGATGCTCGGCAACCTCTGCCACGGCGGCGACCGGCGCAGCATTCACCACGCGGTAGAAGAGCTGCGCGAGCAGCGGCATCAAGAACACCGTGATGGCGCCGGCGGCGACCATAACCGACGCGATGTCTTGCGACAGCGCGCCCGCGTTGACGGCAACGCTCGTCACGGCAACGATGATCGGCAGGGCCGTGGTGCAGTACAGGGCCACGGTAATGCGACCATACGCCGACACATCACGCGTCGCAGGACAAATGCTCATAGAGATGAGAATGGGCACGGCGC
>CABUZF010000399.1 GCA_902495985.1 uncultured Collinsella sp. | reverse complement strand
GGCTTGCCATGCCGCTTTGACATTCATCATACGTCGCGTCGCATTGGTACCAAGTTTGGCGTGACGCCGCTGCTGCTGGGTGGTTATGCCGCTATCTGCGGTATGGACCCGACCGATGTCTCGTGTGCCGACCGTGTGCTTGCTGCGATCTATCGTCATGGTCGCGTTTCAGTTGCAGACCTTTCCGTCGAGCTGGAGCTGTCCGAGGAGGATGTTCTCGAGGCTTGCGCCTTGCTTTTGGGCTGGGGTTCCATTGCGCCTTGGTACGAGGAAGGGGAGAAGCCTTCACCCAGCTACTATCCGGTTAGGTACCAGACGCTGCCGCGCGATGCTGCAGGATATACCACCTTTGACGGCCGCAAGTTCGATCGAGAGCATGCGACTACCGAGGGCGATGTGTGGGAGCTGCCGTGCGGCGAAGCCGAGTTCCTTGCGCAAGAGCGTTCGCATACCTATCTGGGCCAGGGTTTTCTCAAGCGCGCCTTTATGCTGCTCGCGGGCATTCTCGTCAATATCCTGACGGGCTTTTTGCTGCTTATGAGCATCTACTCTATTGCGGGTGTCACCGTGCCGATGGATACCAACGTGATCGGTCAGGTTGACGAGGGTTCTATTGCCGCCAAGGCGGGTATCGAGGGCGGCGACGCGATCCTTTCGGTTGACGGAGTATCGTGCTCTACCTGGATGGACGTTTACGATGCCATCGGCAAGGCCGCCGGTAAGGACGATATCGCCATCGAGTACGAGCGTGACGGCAAGCAGCATTCGACCACGGTTGCACTCAAGGAGGAGGAGCGCCTAGGTGTGTATGCCTCTACGCAGGTGGTCCGTTTAGACCCCATCACGTCGGCTCGCCTGTCTTTCTCCTATGTCGTGCAGACAGCGGAGGGCGTGATGCGCCTGCTCCAGCCGCAGCATACGATGGAGATTCTCGATCAGTCTTCTTCGATCGTGGGTATTAGCGTTATGTCCTCACAGGCTGCTGCTGCCGGCCCTGCCACGTTCCTTTCGTTTGCCGCTCTCATTTCGTTCTCGCTTGGCTTTATGAACCTGCTGCCCATCCCACCACTCGATGGCGGCAAGCTGGTCATCGAGATCATTCAAAAGATTGCGGGCCGCGAGCTACCTCTCAAGGTCCAGACGATTGTGAGCTATGTGGGCATCGCGCTCTTTGCGCTGCTGTTTGTCTATATGCTTCGTTCCGACATCCTTCGATTTATTCTGTAGGGGAGTGTTTGGATTGTCTTTATCCCATCCTTTGCCTCGCGAGTTGACGCGCCCCGTGCATGTGGGCGGTGTGCAGATCGGTGGCGGCGCGCCGGTGGTGGTCCAATCCATGACCTGCACCGATACCGCTGATGCCCAGGCAACGCTTGCGCAAGTGTGCGCGTTGGCGCAGGCTGGCTGCGATATCGTGCGTGTGAGCGTGCCCACCGAGGCCGCGCTTGAGGGTTTCCGCACCATCTGTGCCGAGTCTCCGGTGCCAATCGTTGCCGATATCCACTTTAACCACAAGCTGGCCATTGGCGCTGTGGAGGCCGGTGCCGCCAAGCTCCGCATCAATCCCGGTAATATCGGCGAT
>CABUZF010000398.1 GCA_902495985.1 uncultured Collinsella sp. | reverse complement strand
GTACCGTTGAGCGAAACATTGCACATGCCTATGGCCTCCTGCACTTGTGAGCGTTAATCGATGGTTCTCAAGAAGTCTAACAAGAAACGAGAAAGCGCGCACACGCAATCGCGTCGTCAATTCCATAAAACGAGACAGCAGACGCCATATGCGTTCAGCGAGCAAAAAACACCCGCCTCGGAGATCCAAAGCGGGTGTTCGGCAGCGATTTTTCGATGCGGCTAGCAGACCTGACGAACCTCGATGTGCTTCTTATATTCGTCCACCTTGGCAAAGTCGCCCAGGCCCGGGCACTCGACCACGTTGGCGCCGGTGGCCATCGACAGACGGAGGGCATCCTCGACGCGCTCGGGAGCGTCGTGCCATACGGACAGGAAGGCAGCGAGCGAGGAATCGCCGGCGCACACCGTCGACAGCAGCTTGACGTCGAAGGTGCGATTGGCAAACCAGATGTGCTCGCCGTTGGAGAAGTACGCACCGGCGCCACCGAGGGTCAGAAGCACGTTCTTGGCGCCCTTAGCGTGCAGCTCGGCCATAGCGCCCTTGACAGACTCATCGTCGCCACCGCTCACCTTAATGCCAAAGATGTCGAGCAGCTCGTCGTCATTGGGCTTGATCAGCAGCGGCTCCATGGCAATGAGGTCTGCCAGCTGATGGCTCGAGATGTCGAGGACGAACTCGGCCCCCTTGGCCTTGACGCGGCGCAGGACCTCGGCCAAGAAGCCCTCGGAAGTGTTGGGAGGCAGCGAGCCGCTGATGACCAGGCAGGTCATGTCATCGAGCGAATCGATGAGCTCAAACATCTCCTGCTCGTTGGCCTCGTTGATGGCGGCACCGGCGTTGACCATGTTGTACTCGGTGTCGGGTCCGGCATTGAGGAACACGTTGACGCGCGTGATGCCGTCGGTCCAAACGGGCTTGACGGGCACGCCCAGGGCCTCGGCGCCCTTAACGATAAACTCGCCCGAGAAGCCGGCGAAAAAGCCCAGGATCGTGGTGTCGACACCGTAGTGATCGAGGGTGAACGAGACGTTGAGACCCTTGCCGTTGGGCGTGTAGACGGCGTTACGGGTACGCGTGACGGTGTTGGCAGCAAGGCCGTCGCAGGCGATGTTGTAGTCAATGGCGGGATTTGCAGTGAGCGTGTAAATCATGAATGTTCCTTTCACGAAGTAACGTGTTAATGAAAGTATATTCCACCCAACGGTAAAAGGCTAGGACAACTCGGTGAACGGTGTGGAAGCGATGAAGTACGGCAGAGCATCTCTCTCCAATAACGGAACAAAAAAGGCGCCCCAGCCGAAACCGGGGCGCCGCATGCGCACGAATATGTCGCGTTTCGATTACTGACGATCGAGCTTGCGGACAGCAACGCGCTTGCTGTACTCGTCGACGTGACCGAAGTCGCCGATGCCGACGGACTCGGCAACGTTGGCGCCGGTGGCCATAGCGAGCTTCATGGCCTCCTCGACGTTGTCGCGATCCCTGTACCACTTGTGCAGGAACGCAGCGAGGGTGCAGTCGCCGGCGCAGACAGAAGAAACCAGCTTGATGTTGAACTCACGCTTGGCGTACCAGATGTCCTCG
>CABUZF010000397.1 GCA_902495985.1 uncultured Collinsella sp. | reverse complement strand
GGTTTGCCGCTTGCGGTCGGCGTGTTCGCGGGCCTGGACATCTGGGGCCGCGCGACTATCAAGACCGACGCCGGCGAGCAGGAGTTTCCGCCTGAGGCCGTACGGATTCGCGGACTGTAACGCGAGGCGCCCGCGCTCAAAGATAACGATGACAACGAAGCCCTCTTCGGCCTGTGCCGGGGAGGGTTTCGCCTGTCTGGGGAATGGGCTTGGCGAACGTTTGCGGGGACTGTGGCATCGGGCGTGCTTGACTTAAGCCCCTGCTCTATCCCAGCTCCTGCATGCGGCGGTAGATTTCGCAGATACCCTTGATGGTGAGCTGTCCGTCGACCACGTCGAAGGCATCGGTCGAATCGGCGACGATGCTGGCGAGACCGCCCGTGGCGATAACGGTGGCATCCTCGCGGCCCAGCTCGCGCTTCATGCGCGCGACCAGGCCCTCGGCCATGGCAGCGGCGCCCGTTACGGTGCCGACCTTGATGCACTCCTCGGTATCGCGGCCGATGGCGTGCTCGGGCGCCTCGAGCGGCACGCTGGCGAGCTTGGCGGCACGGGCGGCAAGCGCGTCCATGGAGATGCGAATGCCCGGCGCGATCGCTCCGCCAATGTAATAACCGTCCTCATCGATGACGTCGATATTGGTCGCGGTGCCAAAGTCCACCACGATTGCCGGCGCGCCGTAGAAAGTTTCGGCCGCAACGGCGTTAGCGACGCGATCGGCGCCTACGGCTTGGGGACGCGCCGCGCGCAGCTTGGTCACCGCGGCCGTCTGCGGCCCGATGACGATGGCGTCCGCGGCAATGCGGTCGGCCACGGCGTGCCATTCGCGCGAGAGCTGCGGCACCACGCCGGCAAAGGCGATCGCGTCGACCGCGCCGAGCGAGAGGTCGTACATCTTAAAGAAGCCCATCAGGCGCACGTGGATCTCGTCGGCGGTATAGGAGCGGTCGGTGGGCATGCGCCACGACTGCACCAGCTCGTCTCCGTCAAACAGGCCCATGGCCGTCTGCGTATTTCCCATATCGATAGCGAGCAGCATGTCTACTCCCGGTGTCGGCGTAAAAGGACGCGCACCATTGTATACGTGCCGTCGACGGCGCTCGGCTGCGATTCGTTTACGGTGAT
Organism: uncultured Collinsella sp.; assembly: GCA_902495985.1. Lineage (GTDB taxonomy): Bacteria > Actinomycetota > Coriobacteriia > Coriobacteriales > Coriobacteriaceae > Collinsella. The sequence continues at coordinate 463 of CABUZF010000397.1, read as the reverse complement.
AGGGGCTGAGGGGTTTAAATATGAAGGAATTATGCTCTACGAGATTTTCCTTGCCGCTTACCGAACTCCCGCGTAATATTCTTTCTTGCGCACATGAGGCGCCCAGACATTGCGGGGTGGAGCAGTCTGGTAGCTCGCCGGGCTCATAACCCGGAGGTCGTAGGTTCAAATCCTGCCCCCGCGACCAAGAACTTGCAGCTCGTCGGCCTAGCCGGCGAGCTTTTTTGTTATCCCGGGACTGTGTTTTCGGTCCAATTCTCGGCTTCTTAAACAAAATCTCGATCTGTAACATCTAGACCCGATTTGGGCGGCTAAGTGTTACAGATCGAGATGTTTCGGCAGGACGGTCTTCGTTTGTCTAAATCTGTAACACGAGGGACGGATTTTGCCGAGTTGTTGTTATAGATTGAGATTTTTTAGCAGGCGGGTTTGGTTTGTCTCGATCTGTAACAGTAAGACCCGG
>CABUZF010000396.1 GCA_902495985.1 uncultured Collinsella sp. | reverse complement strand
TTGTGGGCGCGCTGCTCGACCATCCGGGTCTCGCGCCGAGCATCATGATCGTCTATGTGCTTGCCGTGCAGCTGTGTGCCTTTTTCACCTGGAGCCGCCTGTATTGCCTGTTGAGTGCGGCTGCCGCCGCGGCGCTCTACAACTTCTTGTTTGTCGATCCGCGCTACTCGCTGTCGTTTATCGACCGCGCCTATCCCGGCATGTTCTTCATCATGTTCGTGGTCTCGCTTGTGTCGAGCTCGATTGCGTTGGCCCTGCGCCGCGCCTTGGCACAGGCTGCCGCCAGCGACCGTCGCACGCATATGGTGCTCGAGACCAACCGCATGCTGCAGCGGTGCGCCGATCAGCAGCAGATTGTCCATGCCATGGCAACGCAGCTGGCGCGTCTTTCGGGCTGTCCGGTCGTATGGTACAGCGCCGATGCCGACGATGATGACCTGCTGCCGCGTGCGACATACACGGCCGTGGGCGATGCCGCGCCGGTGCACGAGCTGGCGCCGCAGATGCCGCCGCGTCTCTCGGCGTCCGCCTATGTGGGAATGCCGCTCGACGCCACTTATGGCGGCTCGGCGTTTTATGGCATCTACCTGACGGTTCGCACGGGTGACGGCTTCGTGCGCTCGGGCGACCCTGCCTCGGTGGTGGGCGTGCTGGCTATCGTTGCCGAGCCCGACGTGCTGACGCACGAGGAGCGGACACTTGCCGATGCTATCGTGAGCGAAGGCGAGCTGGCGCTCGATCGCGCCCGCGCCATGGAGGCCCGCGAGGAGGCGGCGGTGCTTGCCAAAAATGAGCAGCTGCGCGCCAACCTGCTGCGCTCCATCTCGCACGACCTGCGCACGCCGCTCACCAGTATTTCGGGCAATGCCGATGTGCTGCTCGACCAGGGCTCGACCGGCACCGCCGTGCTCGACGCCCAAACGCGCCGCGGCCTGCTCTTGTCCATTCGCTCGGATGCGCAATGGCTCAACGCCACCGTCGAGAACCTGCTCGCCATCACCAAGCTCGAGGGCGGCGGTATGCGCCTGTCGACCACGCTCGAGCTCATGGACGATATCGTGGAGGAGGCGCTGCGCCACGTGAACCCTGCCGTGCGCGAGCACGACCTTAAGGTGGTGGCGTGCGATGAGCCGGCGCTCGTCAACGTCGATGCGCGCCTGATGGTGCAGCTGGTGGTCAATCTGGTGAACAACGCCATCACCTATACGCCCGCAGGCTCGCATATCATGATTTCGATTAGCGTCGACGATGGACGCGTGGCGTGCTCGGTGGCCGATGACGGCCCGGGCATTGCGCCCGAGGACCGCGAGCGAATCTTTGAGTCGTTCTACACCGCCAACCACGGTCTTGCCGACAGCCATCGCAGCGTGGGCCTGGGTCTTTCGCTCTGCCGCTCCATTGCGCTGGCGCATGGCGGTAGCATAGAGGTTGCCGCGGCGGACCCGCACGGCTCGGTCTTTACGATTGAGCTTCCCGTCGCCGACGTTTCGTTTGATAAGGAGTAGCGCTGTGCCGAACTCTGCCGTAAAACCGCTCATCTTGGTCGTTGAGGACGATCCCGCCGTCCGCAACCTTATTGTTGCCGCGCTCGAGGCG
>CABUZF010000395.1 GCA_902495985.1 uncultured Collinsella sp. | reverse complement strand
TTAACCACGCCTATGTTTGCTTTAGTAAACTAACACGTGGTTAACTTTTTGGAAAGGGTCCCCATTCAGATTTCGAAAAAGTTTCCTATACGAAACAAAAAGGCGCGGCAAAGAGCTGTCCTTTGCCGCGCCCTGTCATGCTTAGAGCGAGAGGTTTCTGATCGACGTAACGCAGGAAGCCTCGTCTACGCCCGAAACGCGAAAGATGATGTTCTCGCCGCACTCGCCGTAGAGAGCCATGAGGCCCATGACATCGCGACCGTCGGTATGGCGGTCGCCGATGCTGACCGACACGTCGCTACGGTGCTTGGCAATGATGTCATAGAGCAGCGCAACCGGGCGGGCGTGTAGTCCCAACGGATCTTTAATCGTCTTTGTAAACTCGACCATGTCCCCTCCCACGACATCGCACATTCGGCCGGCAAACCCAGCCACGTGGTAGTTATTGTACGTTACCGGCGCACCCCCGTCCCATAAAAAACGAGGGAAGGCACGCGTCCTTCCCTCGTTGTGGGCAATATGTAGTCGCTTGCCTACATCAGACGCAGGCTGACGTCCTTGAGCTGAGCGCCGGAAACGGCACTCGGGGCGCCCGACATGAGGTCGGAGCCGCTGGCCGTCTTGGGGAACGCCATGACGTCGCGGATGGAGTCGGAGCCGGTGAGCAGCATGCACACGCGGTCCAGGCCCAGAGCAAAACCGCCCATCGGGGGCGCACCAAACTTGAGCGCCTCCATGAGGAAGCCGAACTGCGACTCGGCGCGCTCCTCGGTAAAGCCCAGGAGCTTGAGCATGGACATCTGCATCTCGGCGTTGTGGATACGCATACCGCCGCCGCCGGCCTCAAAGCCGTCCATGACAAAGTCGTAGGTGCAAGAACCGGCTGCCAACGGGTCGGCCTCGATCTTGGCGATGTCGGTCTCGGTCGGCAGGGTGAAGGGCTGGTGCTCGGCTGCATAGGCCTTGCGATCCTCGTCCCAGTGGAACAGCGGGAAGTTGACGACCCACAGGAAGTCGTGACCCTCGCGCTTGATCTCGAGCGCGTTGGCCATGTGGGAACGCATGCCGCCCAGGATCTCGTCAGAGAGCAGACGCGGGCCGGCGGCGAACATCACAAGGTCGCCGGGCTCGACGTCCATGCGCTCGCGCAGAGCCGCCATCTCCTCGTCCGAGAAGAACTTGACGATGGGGCTGTTGATGGAGCCGTCCTCGCGGAAGGCAATCCAGGCCAAGCCCTTGGCGCCAAACGTGGAGGCCACGCCGGCAAGCTTATCGATCTTGGCACGTGCCCAGGCACCAGCGCCCTTGGCGTTGATGGCCTTGACGACAGAGCCCTCCTCGTTTGCGGCAGTCGCAAAGACCTTGAACTTGGACTCGGTAAAGATATCCGTGACATCAACGAGGTGCATGCCATAGCGGGTATCGGGCTTGTCGGAGCCATAGGTGTCCATGGCATCCCAGTAGTCCATGCGACGCAGCGGCGTGGGCATCTCGACACCCATGCGGCCGAAGGCGTCGGCCAGGACCTCCTCGAGCGCGCTCATGACGTCGTTCTGGTCCACGAAGGACATCTCGATATCGACCTGGGTGAACTCGGGCTGACGGTCGG
>CABUZF010000394.1 GCA_902495985.1 uncultured Collinsella sp. | reverse complement strand
CATTGGGGATACCATGGTGGCAACCTAGCGAAAGGACGATGTATGGCACATGTCGATGACCAGCGTGTGGCACGCGTGCTCGATGCGCTCGAGGCTCAGCACCCCGGTGCGCAGCTGCTTGTAAACGACCCGTGGTCGATTTATTACCTGACCGGCTTTTATGCCGATATGTTCGAGCGTTTTTGCGGCGTACTACTCGCGCGCGGTGCCGAGCCGGTGATCCTAGTCAACGCCCTTCATCAGCTGCCCGAGTATGACAATGCCCGCGTCGCCTACCACACCGATACCGACGTCGTAGCCGACGCCATCGTTCGCGAGGTCGATCCGACCAAACCGCTCGGCATCGACACCGTCATGCGCTCCGGCTTTTTGATGCCGCTTATGGAGCGCCACGCCGCCAGCGAGTTTTTCCTGGGCGACTTTGCCGTCACCGCCGCGCGCACCCACAAAGATGCCGCCGAGCAGGAGCTTATGCGCGCGTCCTCGGCCGCTAACGACGCCGTGATGGCCGACGCTATCAAACTCGTCCACGAGGGCGTGACGGAACGCGAGATTGCCGACCAGATGCTCGGTCTGTATCGCAAGCACGGTTGCGAGGGCTTTAGCTTTCCACCCATCGTGAGCTTTGGCGCCAACGCCGGCGACCCGCACCACGAGCCCGACGACACCGTGCTCAAGCGCGGCGACGTGGTGCTGTTCGACATTGGTGGGCGTCATCGCAACTACTGCTCGAACATGACGCGCACGTTCTTTTGGGGCGAGCCGGACGAGGAGACGGCGCGCATCTACGACATCGTGCGCCGTGCCAACGAGGCCGCCGAGGCGCTCATCGCACCGGGCGTGCGCATGTGTGACCTGGACCGCGCCGCACGCGACGTGATTGAGGATGCGGGCTATGGGCAGTACTTTACGCATCTCCTGGGACACTCGATCGGCTTGCAGGACCACGAGCCGGGCGACGTTTCACTCGTCAACGAGCAGGTCGTGGAGCCGGGCATGACGTTCTCCATCGAGCCGGGCATCTACCTCCCCGGCCGCACCGGCGTCCGCATCGAAGACCTTGCCCTGGTCACCGAGTCCGGCGTCGAGATTCTCAACGCCTACCCCCACGATCCGGTCCGTCTAGACTAGGCACGCAACCAAAGCTCCCCTAGAAGTTGCGGTGGAATAGTTCCTGGATGGGCTGCTAGAACCCAAAAAATAGGAACTATTTCACCGCAACTGATGAGGGGATGGGTTAACGGAGCAGGGCGGGCTAGCGCAGCAGCCCCGCTACTTCGCCGGCTAGGGTGATGGTGCCGGCGGCTACGAAGGACTCGCCCGCGGCCTCGAGGGCCGCGAGGGCCTCGGATACGCTGGAGTACACGCCCGCGAGCTTATCGGCGTCCACTAGGGCAGCGAGCTCCTCCGCCGGTAGAGCGCGGTCGGAATCGGTCTGCGTCACGACCACGCGTGGGAAAGCCGGAACAAGCACGTCAATGATACCCGCCACGTCCTTATCGGCCAGCGCGGCGCACAGCAACGTTGGGCGATTCTCTACGCACGGATCAATCTCGTCCAGTGCGCTCACAAAGTTCTCGCAGCTCTGGGGGTTATGGCAGGCGTCAAT
>CABUZF010000393.1 GCA_902495985.1 uncultured Collinsella sp. | reverse complement strand
TAACGGCCCGCGGGTGGCATTGTACCACGGTCTGGGACTATTCCCAACTCCATTGGCCGTTCTGGAAAATCACAACTTCGCGTCCATCGGGCGTAATGCCCACAATATCGATGTCGTCCGTGCCAATCATAAAGTCGACGTGCGTGCTCGAAACGTTGACGCCATGCTCCAAGAGCTCCTCTTTGGACATATCATATCCATCCTCGATGCACTCGGGGAAGCCGACTCCCAGCGCAAGATGGCAGCTAGCGTTCTCGTCATAAAGCGTGTCGTAGAACAGGATGCCACTTTCGCGAATCGGCGTGTTCTTGGAAATGAGCGCGACCTCTCCCAGATGGGCAGCGCCCTCGTCAGTATCGATGATACTTGCGAGTGTCGCCTTGCCCACGCGGGCGTCGTAATCCACCACACGACCGTTCTCGAACTTGATCCAAAAATCGTCGACCTTGTTACCGTGATGGATAAGCGGCATTGCGGAATAGACGATTCCGTCAGCACGCATACGATCGGGCGAGGTGAAGACCTCCTCGGTGGGGATGTTGGGGAAGAAGGGATGACCGTCGGGAGTCTTACCCTTACCGCCGGCCCACTCATGCCCCTTCGTCATACCGATTACCAGGTCGGTTCCATTCGAAGCGGTATAGCGCAGGCAGTCAAAACGATTTTCGTTCAGAAAGCGCAGGTTCTTTTCAAACGCTGCATCGTGAAGCTCCCAGTCGCTCTCCGGATCTTGGCCGTCAGCACGGGCGGTATGCAGGATCGCATTCCACAGCTTGTAGACTGCAACCTCATCCGGGTCATCCGAGAACACCTCGCGCGCCCAGGCAACAACCGGCGCACCGGCAATGCACCACGGGTTGATGTTGTAATCCAGTCCGCGGCGGAAAGTCTTGCACTGCGTGTTCCTTGCCTTGGATGCCGCGGCAGGCTTAGCGGGGTCAATACCCTTCAGAGCAGCGGGATCGGCACCCTCGATAAAGATAAAGCAAGCACCGTCCTGAGCCAGAGAATCCAGCTGCATACGCTTCCACTCAGGCGTCTGCTCAAAATAGCTTTTCTCGACATGCTCGTACGTAAGCCTCGTCACGGCGTCGTCAGCCCAGATAACCGTCACGTGGCCGGCACCGGCGTCATAAGCCTCCTCAACCACCACGCGCGCAAATGACGCGCACTCGACGGGAGACTGAACGACGACCTCCTGGCCGGGCTTAACGTTTACGCCCTTGCGGACAACGAGACGCGCATAATTTTTAATCTTGGGCTCAAGGGTCTTCATGCCCTCAAGAGCTTCCTCGACCGTCAGGGCAGCTCGAATCATGTGCCACTCCATCTATCTATAGGACAGTAAAAAGGCGCGCCGCAAAAAACGACGCGCCTTATATCTTAGCGATATCTATAGGTTGTAACGCTGCTACTTCTTCTTGGAGGCCTTCTTGTCCTCTTCGGCAGCCGAGCGCTCGATAACAGCGTTGAGCTTGTTATCGGACATGCCCTCGGCCTGCGTGCGATACATATTACGCAGGGGACGGATGCGCACGAAGTCATAGATGAAGTCACCCAGAATGACGACGTAGGACAAAACAATGCCGACCATCTGGACGGGGCTGGAC
>CABUZF010000392.1 GCA_902495985.1 uncultured Collinsella sp. | reverse complement strand
TCGGCATGGGCGACCTGCTTGTGATTCACGATACCGGTGCGCATGGCTACTCCATGGGCTACAACTACAACGGACGCCTGCGCTCCGCCGAGGTCCTGCTGCGCCCCGATGGCTCGGCCGACCTCATCCGCCGCGCCGAGCGCCCGGGCGATTACTTTGCCACGCTCGACGTGCTGCCGAGCGGCCGAGAGCTGCTGGCCAAGTCGCGCGCCGAAAGTGCCCGCCGTCGCGCCCAAGACGAGCGCCTGGCAGTCGCAGCTCAATGGAACAAACGCATCCAGATCGCGGAGGCGAAGGAGAAGAACATGGACATCCGCAATCTCGAGGGCTCAATCGTCGCCCTGGTTACGCCGTTTAAAAAGGACGGCAGTGTCGACTTTGACGCGCTCGAGCGCCTTATCGATTTCCACCTGCAAAACGGCACCGACGCCATCCTCACCCTGGGCACCACCGGCGAGAGCGCCACGATGACCGATGACGAGGACAACTCCGTCGTCGCCGCCGTGGTCAAGCATGTTGCAGGACGCGTCCCCGTCATTGCCGGCTCGGGCTCCAACTCAACGCAGACCATGCTCACCAAGTCGCTTACTTACCAGGGCTTGGGAGCCGACGGCCTGCTGCTCATTACCCCCTACTACAACAAGTCCAACGAAGAGGGTATCTATCAGCACTTTAAGACCGTCGCCGATGCCGTGGACATCCCCTGCATCCTGTACAACATCCCCGGCCGCTGCGGCTGCGGTATCAGCGAGCGCAACGTAGAGCGCCTGGCCGCGCACCCCAACATCATGGGTATTAAGGAGGCCTCGGGCAACGTCGCCTACGCGGCCAAGATCGCCCACCTGCTGTCAGACGACTTCCGCATGTACTCGGGCGAGGACGCGCTTACCGCGCCGCTCATGAGCCTGGGCGCCTCGGGCACCATCAGCGTGTGGGCAGACGTGTAGCCGCAGCTCGTGCATGGCATGTGCCGCGCCTATTTGGACGGTGACGTGGCGCGTGCCCGCGATATCCAAATTGCCGGCCAGCCGCTCATCAATGCCCTCTTTAGTGAGGTCAACCCCATCCCCGTCAAAGAGGCGCTCGCCCAGATGGGTATGATCGAGGCAAACTACCGCACGCCGCTATGCCCAATGGCAGACGACACGCGCACTGCACTTACCGATGCTCTGAAGGGAGCTGGTCTGCTTGATTAAGACCGTCATTATGGGAACGGGCCGCATGGGCTCGCTCGTCCGCACTACCGCCGAGGGCATTGTCGACGCCGCCGGTCAGCCCGCTTTCGACATCGTCGCCCAGATCGGCTTCGACTTGTCCGAGCTCGAGAACGCCCCGGCAGCCGACGTCATCATCGACTTCTCGAACGTCGTGACCTTCGATGCCGTCGTCGCCTATGTCGAGCGCACGGGCGCCGCGTTGGTCTCGGGCACCACGGGCTATACGCCCGATCAGATGGATCGCCTGCGCGAGCTGGGTCAGAACGCCCGCGTCATGCACTCCGGCAATTACTCCATCGGTATCGCAGCCCTGCGCCATCTGGTAGCGCAGGCTACACGCGAGCTGCCCGGCTTTGACTGCGAGATCGTCGAGACGCACCACAACCAAAAGGTTGAC
>CABUZF010000391.1 GCA_902495985.1 uncultured Collinsella sp. | reverse complement strand
GAGCTCATCCAGCCGGATAAGGTCGTTGAGTAAAACGCGTAGTGGGACAAAAATATCAGTCTATTTTGTCCCACCAACACCGATGATACGACCTAGCCTTGAGCTTCTTCGAGCATCTGTTTTGCGTGGGCCAAGCTTGCCTCGGACTGATCGCCGCTCAACATGCGGGCGATCTCGGCGGTACGCGCTTCACCGGTTACCTCGTCCAAATGCGTCTGGGGAACATCGCCCGGTTCCTTGCTGACGACATAATGCTTGTCAGCCATGACGGCGACCTGCGCCAAGTGGGTTACGACAATCACCTGATGCGTAGCGGCGAGATCTGCCAGCACGCCCGCGAGCGCACGCGCCGTAGAGCCACCGACACCAGCATCGACCTCGTCAAACACCAGCGTATCGACACCGTCCGCGTTACCGAGGACAACCTTGCTTGCCAGCATGACGCGGCTGAGCTCGCCGCCCGACGCAATGCGGCGCAGGGGACGTGGCGTCAAGCCGGCACCGCTGCGGTATAGCAGCTCGTAGCTCGAAGGACCAACGGGCGTCCACTCAGCACGGGGAAGATCGCGCGACTCCCAGACGAGCTCGGCGCCACCCATCTCCAGGCGAGCCATCTGGCGGCCGACCTCGTGACAGAAGCGCGGGGCCGCCGTATTGCGGGCGCGCTTAAGTGCCTTGGCAGCGGCAAACAACTCGCGCTCAGCGCTCCCGAGTGCCTCACGCGCCTTTTTGATCTGTTCATCGCCATCATCGACCAGGGACAGCAGCTCTTGCGAGCGATCGCGCATGGCAAAAACATCGTCCATGGTGGGGCCCCACTGACGCAACAGGCCCTTGAGGTCGGAATACCGCTCACGCATGCGAGCGAGCTCGCGCGGGTCGAAGGCGATGCCATCGCGATAGGCACGAAGCTCATTCGCGCAATCCTCAAGGGAGATACAGGCATCCGAAAGCGCATCGGCAATGTCGCCCAGCCTGCGATCGACGGCAGCCATACGGGAAAGCTCTGCCACGGCACTGTTCACGGCATCGAGCGCTCCCCCTTCGGCAGCAAGCGACGCATGGGCATCGTTAGCCGTGGCAACCAGTACCTCGGCATGTTCGGAGCGCGGCAGCAGTTCCTCGAGTTCCTCATACTCGCCCGGCTTGGGGTCGACCTCGCCGATGCGCTCGAGGGCAAAGCGCGCCTCCTCGACGCGGCTCCCCTGCGCGCGCGAGGCCTCTTCGATACGTCGAACCTCCTTGGCGGCAGCGCGCGATGCTTTAAAGCAGGCACGGTACGCATCCAGCGCCTTGAGCGCAGAGCGCCCCGCCCAGGCATCGACCATCGCAACGTGATGCGATGGATCGAGCAAGCGCTGATGCTCGTGTTGGCCGCACAGATCCATCATCACGCCAACGCGCTCCGAAAGCTCGCGCACACTGGCGATGCGGCCGTCAATCTTCACGCGGCTGCGGCCCTCGGCAGAAAGGCTACGCTGCACGGTAAAGCCCTCCGTGTCGTGCGGCCCGTCAAACAGGCGCGCCTCGACGCTCGCCAGCGCCTCGCCCTCGCGCACCGTCGACGAATCCGCGCGCTCGCCCAAAATAAGCTTGAGCGCCGAGAGCAGCGCAGTCTTGCCGG
>CABUZF010000390.1 GCA_902495985.1 uncultured Collinsella sp. | reverse complement strand
CGGCTCGTGCGTGGGGCCGGCGGTAATCACGACGCGCTTGCCCGCCAGGTCCTGAGGCGCGGGGTTGAGCACCTCACAGACAGCCTCGACGATGTCTCCCGGCTCGCTCATGCGTCCCGTGTCCACGTCGCCGCAGGCAAGGTAGCCGCTGCCCGGACCCACCACATGGACACCGCGCTCGCGCAACGTGGCCATGTTGGCCTGCGTCGCCGGTGCCTTCCACATGCCGTTATTCATAGCGGGTGCGATCACGATGGGTCGCGGTGTGGCTAGTAGCGTGGTGGAAATAAGGTCATCGGCGATGCCGTTGGCCATCTTGGCGATGATATTAGCCGTCGCGGGCGCTACGACCACCAGATCGGGCTCCTGCGCCAGCGAAATGTGGTGGATGGGGTCGGAGGGATCGTCGAATAGGCCCACCGCGACCGGCTCATTGGTGAGTGCGCGGAAGGTAAGCGGCCCCACGAACTCCGTGGCATGCTTGCTCATAACGACCTTGACGCGCGCGCCGCGCTTTTGCAACAGGCGCACGATATTGCACGACTTATAGGCGGCGATCCCGCCGGTAATGCCCAGCAGGATCGTTTTTCCCTCAAGTTGCATTGAATTGTTGGGTGCCGCCATCGTTTAAGCTTCCTTGCTCGGGAGCACCAGGAGGCGGTGGCAGTACGGGCAGTGCGTAATCTCGCTACCGTCATGGTTGAGGTCGCTCATGGACGATGCCTGCAGCGCGGTGTGGCAGACCGTGGGGATGTTGCCCTGGATGGTCTCCACGGCCAGGCCGCGGAACTGCTTGAGCAGACGCTCGTAGTCGGTGAGCACGTCGGCCGGTAGCGTGGCAGCAAGCGCGGTGCGCTCCTTAGTAGCGGCGTCAATCTGAGCCTGCAGGTCGGCAGCCTTGGCGCGGGCGGCCTTGGTATCGGCCTTTACGCCCTCCTCGAACTTGGCGATGATTGCCTGTGCGCGGGCCTCGCGGTCGAGCGCCTCCTTATGGGCGACAACGACGTCCTTGCGGGTGTGCTCAATCTTGTCCAGACGCTTGGCCAGGGTGGCGAGTTCATTCTCCAGGTCCTGAACCTCGCGGTAGTCGGAGCCGTCGACGTGGCGCTTCTTGGCGGCCTCGATGGCGTTGTTGGTCTGAATCTCGGTGGTGTTGAGATCGTCGAGCTCAATGTCCAGATCCTTGCGCTGGGCGTAGAGTTTGGTCATCTCGGACTTGAGCTTCACATAGGTCTTGCGCTTGGAAGCGAGCTCCTTGAGCTCCGGCATATTGGCAAGTTCGCTCTTGTTGCGGGCGAGCTCCAAATCGATCTGTTGCAGCTTGAGTAGCGTAGCGCCGGCGCTCATAAGTTCTCTCCTTTTGTCACAGTCCACCATTGGCAAGGGTTCAGTATTTTAATAGCATGACGGGGGCCGACCCCGGCGTCAACTGCAGAGTTCATCAATATATCAACGAACGGCTCCTCGGAGCGGTCATGGCCGAGCAGGATGATGCCCAGACCGCGCAGAGCGAGGTCCTGCGCCACGTGATAGCCCGCCTCGCCCGTCACGATGACATCCGCACCGGCGGCGATGGCGAGCTCGCCAAAGTCGCCGAGGGAGCCGCCCAAAATGGCGACGGTGCGG
>CABUZF010000389.1 GCA_902495985.1 uncultured Collinsella sp. | reverse complement strand
CTCGCGCATTTGACGGACAGCTCATCAACCTGCAGGCCGTGCTCGACCCCGAGGTCTTTGTGATCGCAGGCGGCATCTCGTGCCATCCCGAGCTCGTCGATGCCCTGCGTGCGCAGATGCCGCTGGCCCTCGCGAGTTACGAAGGGACCCTTGCTGGCATTCCTGTGCCGCAGATAAAGGTGGCCGAGCTCGGCAACGACGCCAACCTTTACGGTACTGTCCAGGAGGCCATGCGCCTGGTGTAGCGCGAGCCAAACAAGGCTGTCGAAAAAGATAAAGGCCGGCGTGAACCGCCCCTATTTCCTTAGCACGGGAAATGGGGGTGGTTTTACTCATTGGGGACGTACTTAAATGAGCGCAGTTGAAAACACTCCTTGCCGAGCTAGAGGTCGCGCGTGCCCCTTCTGGGCCATGCGGCTCAAAATCTCGGCGTGATGTGGACGACTGGGGTCGAATTAGCAGCATTTCGAGCTTGGTTTTGATATTGAGATTGATTCTTTATTAAAATAGATTCCAGACCAATTAAGCGGCCGGGGGTTAACTGTGAGGGGCATGGGAGACACAACCGCATATCTGCGTCGGGGCATTCGGGAGATTATATGCCTGGCGCTGTTCTTCTTCACGTTTTTGGCGTGCGAGTATCTTTTTGATGTGCGCATAGCCGAGTTCGTGCCATCGAGTGAGGTCGTCATCTACGAGAGCATCGTTGTCGGCGCGAGCGTGATTGGCTTTTTCGTGCGCCCATTTCTGTACTATCGCCTTCCCCAGACGATCGATGCGACGAGCGATATTACAGGCGTGCTGTTGGTATCGGCGTTGCTGCTGATGATTACGGCAGTGCGGTTTGAGGTGGTAATTGTCGGCGGCCTGGTGGCGTGCTGCGCCCTGGGCTATTGCGGATCGACCGCCCATGCCAATCTTGCGCGGCGTTTTGCGCAGACGCCCTGCCTGGCGCGCGCCGCCGCACTTTCCTATGCCATGGGCGTTCTGGTACAGGTGATCAACCACATGGCGATGCCTGTCGGTATTCCTCAGCAGGCTGTTCTGGTCGTCTGTGCGATCGCGCAGGTGGCGTTGCTCCACGGTGTCCGACGCGCCAAGCTGCGCGACGAGTCCGACCCCAACTTTGAACCCAGTGCCGCCGGGCTTTCGGTAGATGCTCTGGAATATGGCGCCAAGTGGCATGACGATCCCGAGGCAAAGGCGGCATTCCGTCGCGCCGTAGTTCGCCTGACCGTGGCGACGGCGTATCTTTCCAGCGTATTCACCGCTCTCAACGCGGGCTTCACGACCTTGCATGCTGTCGGAGCCGTCGATTTGGGCGATTGGCCGCGCCTGCTGCTTGTCGTGAGCTCGTTGGTCGCTGGCGCACTATTTGACCTGCACGGCCGCTCGTATATGAATATCGGCATGACATGTGTCGCCATGCTGTCCACGCTTTCGTTCTTTGTGCTCATCATCGATGGCAATGGCGGCAACGAGCTTGCTGCCACGATCATCTTTTATCTGGGCTCAGGCTTCTTTGTGGTGTTCTTTACCACAAAATTCGTCGCCATCTCACTCTATGCGCGCTGGTCATATTTTTGGCCGTGCATGGGTCGCGTCGTCAACAACGTGTGCTCGATGCTCGT
>CABUZF010000388.1 GCA_902495985.1 uncultured Collinsella sp. | reverse complement strand
CTGGGCGATTGTCACCTCTGCCAGCTCTACCAGTCGCGTCACAATATCGTGTTTGGCGTGGGAAACCCCCGCGCTCGCGTGATGTTTATTGGTGAGGCGCCGGGCCGCAATGAGGATTTGCAGGGCGAGCCCTTTGTGGGGGCGGCAGGCGAGGACCTCAACGGCATTTTGTCGCTGGCGGGGCTCAAACGCGAAGACGTCTACATTGCCAACGTGCTTAAGTGCCGCCCGCCGGGAAACCGCAATCCGCGTCCCGAGGAAGTGCTGGCTTGCTCGCCGTTTTTGCGTGAGCAGATTCGAAGCATCTGGCCTGATATTATCGTGACGCTCGGCAACCCCGCGACGCACTTTGTGCTTAAGACCGAGATTGGCATTACTAAGCTGCGCGGCAGGTTCCACCAGATGGGGCATTTTGTAGTAATGCCCACTTTTCATCCGGCAGCAGCGCTGCGCAATCCGGCGTGGCAGGAGCTGCTGGAGGAAGACTTTAAGATGCTGGGCGATTATCTGGAGCGACATCCCGCACCAGAGGACGCCTCGGAATAATAAGGAGCATATATGTCCCTGGAGCGCCTGGGGGTAGGTACTTACAAAACGACTTGCGCTGCCGATACGGAGTACTTTGGCGAGCTAATTGCACCGTGCCTTGAGGACGGCGATGTGCTCATCCTGACCGGTGGCCTGGGAGTGGGCAAAACTCACTTTACCAAGGGCGTCTCGCGCGGGCTGGGCGATGGGCATATGGTTACGAGTCCTACGTTTGCGCTCATGGCCGTTCACGATCAAGGTCGTATTCCGCTGTTTCACTTTGATCTATACCGCCTGGAGCATGCCTACGAGCTCGAGGATACGGGCATTTTCGATGTGCTGGGCTATGAGGGTGTTTGCCTACTGGAATGGGGCGAGCAGTTTCAAGATGAACTGACGGATGAGTATCTTTCGGTGACGCTCAAGCGTGATGAGGGCGACAGCGATGTGCGAACGATAACGCTTGAGGCGCACGGTGACCGCGCAATGGAGCTTTCCCATTTGATTGATAAGGCTGTACAAGATGAGCTTGCATAACGACAACGCGCTGGTGGTGGCGCTCGATACCTCGACCGACATGCTTGCCTGCGCGGCAAGCTGGATTGATGGGCAGACGGGCGAGACGAAGCTCGTGAGTGGCGACCACATGTGTCGCCGTCACGCCAACGTTGAGCTCGTGAATACCGTTGATGGCGTGCTGGCTCAAGCCGGTCTGGATCGCAGCGATGTTGGTTGCTATGTGGTCGGTCGCGGCCCGGGGTCCTTTACGGGTGTGCGCATCGGCATCTCCACTGCCAAGGGCCTCGCGCGTGGTGCCAATGTTCCGCTGCTGGGCGTGTCGACGCTCGACGCTTGCGCTTGGACGGCGTGGAAGGCTGGCGTGCGCGGCAAGCTTGGTATCTTGGCCGATGCTATGCGCGGTGAGGTATATCCGGCGCTGTATATGCTGGTCGATGAGGGTCCCGAGCGTCAATTTGAGCGCGAACACGTGGTCAAGGCCGCCGTGGCGCTCGATGAGTGGCGCCAAGCAGCGGGCTGGGACCAGGTTCAGCTGACCGGTGACGGTCTCGTGCGCTATGGCAAGCTGCTGGGTGAGGACGAGACCGCCCGCTGCG
>CABUZF010000387.1 GCA_902495985.1 uncultured Collinsella sp. | reverse complement strand
TATGGCCGAGCGCAAGGCCAAGATGATTGAGCTCGGCGATGCGTTCATCGCCTTTCCCGGTGGGACGGGCACGCTCGAGGAGATTGCCGAGGTCATGTCCGCCGTGTCGTTGGGGCATCTCGATGCGCCGTGCATTTTGTACAACCTGAACGGTTACTACAACGACCTCAAGGCGCTGCTCGGGCACATGATTGATAAGGGGCTTTCGAGCCTGAAGCGCCAGCACGGCATCTACTTTGCCGACGATTTGCGCGAGATTGCCTCGATTATCAACGGATAAGCCTTGAGCCTGCCCCACTATGGCTCCCAATGGTGCCGTTTGCGGCGCAGACGGTTGGCTTGTCTGGGCCGCACTCGCTCTACAATAAAACGTATCTATGTCGACTTTGACCGCGGGAGGACCCGATGGATAACCTTGCCAAACCCACAAACCGCGCGCTGTTTTTAGTTAGCGTTGCCGTGACCGGTGCGTTCGCAGGTGTCGCGGTCTGGCTGTTCTTTTTCGCGATGGAGCACGGTATCGACTATCTATGGACTGAGATTCCACACGCGCTGGGCGTCGCTTCGCCCGAGCTTGCCAGCGGCCCGTTTGGCTTTCTGCCATACCCGTTTTTCGTCTGCCTGCTGGGCGGCCTGCTGATCGGTCTGTACGAAAAGACGGCGGGCACCAAGACCGATGACCTCAACCAGGTGATGGCCAAGGTAAAGCGCGATGGACGCTACCCGTACGACAATCTGGGCAAGCTTTCGCTCGCGGCATTGCTGCCGCTGCTGTTTGGCGGCAGCATTGGACCGGAGGCCGGCCTGACCGGCGTCATCGCGGGCCTGTGCAGCTGGGTCGGCGATCGCATGCGTCGCTTTGGCGCCGAGTTTAGGGAGCTCACGCTGCTGGGCACCCAGGCTGCCCTGACGGCACTCTTTACCGCGCCCGTCTTTGGCTTTGTGGCGCCGCTTGCCGGAAGTACTGACGGCCAGGGCGAAGACGCCGACGATGAGTCCGCGTCCGGCGAGATCACCATCAAGCTGCCCAAGGCGCAAAAGACGGTGGTCTATGGCATTGCGATTGCCGGTGGTCTGGGCACCTACCTGCTACTCGGCCAGCTCATGGGCGGCGGCATGGGCATGCCGAGGTTCGAGGCTGCCGTGGTGGGCAACCTGGAACTTGCCTGGCTCATTCCGCTGGCGTTGGTCGGCACCGTTTGCGGATGGCTGTACTTTGTCTCTGAGCATGCGAGCGAGGCACTGTCTCATGCAATAGGGGAGCGTCCTGTCGTCAAGGCCATGCTAGCCGGTCTGGCACTCGCCATCTGCGGCACGGTTCTGCCCTACACCATGTTTGCCGGCGAGACCCAGGCCGACGTGCTCATGGAAACCTACCTGACCATTCCCGCTGGCGTGCTTATCGCGACCGGTCTTGTCAAAGCCATTCTGACCCCCGCCCTCATCAACTTGGGTTGGCGCGGAGGCCACTTCTTCCCCGTTATCTTCTCGGGCGTAAGCCTGGGCTATGGCCTGGCCATCCTCACCGGTGCCGATCCGGTCTTTTGCGTCGCCGTCTGCACGGCCTCGACGATGGGCGCGGTCATGCGTCAGCCGGTCATGGTCGTGGGCCTGCTGCTCATGTGCTTCCCACTCAAGGGTATCGTCTGCATGATCATCGC
>CABUZF010000386.1 GCA_902495985.1 uncultured Collinsella sp. | reverse complement strand
GTGCGGCGAGCCTTTTTGCGTCCTGCGGAATGCGCTGGGAAGTTACCCCATGCGGCCAGCTGCGGGGTCTTTGCTGAGCTCGAGCAAGCAGCCCAACATATAAATCTGAATTTGGATGGGAGGGGCTTGTTGCTGGTAGGGGCGTTGGGCTGTAGTCGATACTTTGGGATGGATTGTGCTTTGGGTTGGGGCGGGGCTTTGAGATGAGGGCGGAACTTTGGGATGAGGGGCTTACTTAGTTGAAGAGGGGTTTTATGGCTGAGAGGTAGTCTTTGGCTACGTCGGCTTTGTCTGCTTGGAAGTTGTGCCAGGCCCACCATTGGACGGTTGCTACGAAGCTTGAGGCTATGTGGTGTAGTAAGAAGCTGCGGTCCATGGTGCTGGCGGGGCCTGCGGGGTCGGCGGGGACGGTTTCGGCTGCGCGCGACATGATAGTCTTGCGGAGGCAGTCGGCGAAGACGCGTGAGCCGGCGCCGGCTACCAGTGCCCGTACGCCCTGGCGGCGCTCCCAGAGGTTGTTGAGGATATGCTCGACCTGCACGAGTGGGTCGTCGAGCGGTGTGCCATCGTCGTCGAGGGCATGGGTGCAGATGTCGCTTACGAGCTCGGACAGTAGGTCGTCTTTGCTCTTAAAGAGGCCGTAGAATGTCGCGCGGCCTACGTGAGCGCGCGCGATGATGTCGCCGACGGTAATCTTGCCGTAGTCCACTTCGCGTAGCAGCTCGGAGAACGCCGCAACGATGGCAGCGCGGCTTTTTTCTTTGCGGGCATCCATGGCTATGCATCCACGTGAACGAGCAGACAACGGAGCGTGCCGGAGCAACCCTCGTAGGGGCGCTTGCCGGCGCCGTAGCCGACGGCTTCGATGCGGTAGCGTGAGGGCAGTTGGTCGGACGTACGCAGCGCGGTGACGATGGCGGCGCCCGTGGGCGTCACGAGCTCGCCGGCGACCGGTGCAGGCGTGAGGGCGATATTGCCCGCCTGGCACAGGTTGACGACAGCGGGGACGGGAATGGGCATGAGGCCGTGGGCGCAGCGAATGGTGCCGTGGCCCTCAGAGAGCGATTCGACCACGATGTCCTCAATACCCAGGTCATCGAGGCAGATGGCGACAGAGCAGACGTCGACGATGGAATCGACGGCGCCTACCTCGTGGAACATGACGGTCTCGGGCGTTTTGCCGTGGGCCTTGGCCTCGGCGGCGGCGAGCGCGGTAAAGATGGCGAGCGCGCGACGCTTGGCGCCATCGCTTAGCTGCGAGCCGTCGATGATGGCGGTGACGTCCGCCAAAGAACGGTGGTGATGGTGGTGGGCGTGATGGTGACCCTCGTGGCCATGACCGTGGGCCTCATGGTCATGGTCGTGGCAGTGCTCGTGCTCGCCATGGTCATGATGGTGGTGTTCGTGTTCGTGCATATGCTCGACAGCTGCTTCGTTGCCGTAGAGCCAGGCCATATCGTGATCGTGGTTCTCGAGCTCCTCTGCAAGCTGGACATCGAAATCGCAGGCGTCGATGCCGTGCTTGTTTACGCGCGTCACGGCAATCGAAAAGTCGTCGACCGGCAGCGTGGCGAGCTGCTCGTGCAGATGCTCCTCGCTGGCGCCCAGGTCGAGCAGGGCCGCGACGGTCATATCGCCGCTGATGCCCGAGGTGCCGTCGAT
>CABUZF010000385.1 GCA_902495985.1 uncultured Collinsella sp. | reverse complement strand
GGCGACCACGCGCGGGTCGAGCAGCGCGTCGGCCACCTGCCGCTTGACCGGCTCGTGGGCAATGCGCGCGAAGTAGTCGGAGAAGTCGCCCAGCAGTATGTAGCCCTCGCGCCCATGCCGCCGCCAGTGGTCGGCCAGGTGGCGCTTGAGCAGCTTAAGGGCGTAGTCGGTGCCGCGCCCCTTGATGTTGGCGGAGTTCGCGGATACGAGCGTGGGGACTATCGCGGGCACGAGGGCGTTCTGGGACAGCGACTTCTGCACCACGCGCTCGGGGAAGTGCACCGCACTGATGTGGCGCAGCTTGCCGCGCTCCCACAGGTCGAAGCGGATGAAACCCCGGCATATGTCGCGGCCCTCCAAAAGGTCTTGGCGCGATTTCACGGCGTTTCGCAGGTAGTCCTTCATGTACCGCTGCGTCGAGGCCTTCCACATGACGCCACGCGCGGCCTGCTTGGAAGCCTTGCACAGGCTGTTGAGGTCGGCCACCGTCTCAAGGGTGCACGCCTTGACGCGCTCGGCCTTGGCCCTGGCGCGTTTCTCCTCGCGGCGCTTCCGGCGTACGGCCCTCCTTTGCTCCGAGTTCATAGAAGGCACCCCGCACGGCTTGCAATGTGGCTCTGACAGCCGCTTGAGGTATGGCCATGAAACGCGGCGAAGCCACGGAGCGCCGCGCCATGCAAGCAGCGTCCGGCCACCCTCGCGGGGTGCGTATTTACGGGCTCGCGCCCGATGGTCGCGCCTTCCTTCCTCTCCGCGCTCTGCTTTCGGCCCGCTGGCCTACTCGGTCTGGCAGTAAGGGAATCCGGGGCGGGGGCGAACCCAGGTGTTCGTCGCCGAAGAGCAGTTGGCATTGCCGTTGTTGTTGACGTAGCACACGTTGGACGAGGAGCCACCCATGACGGAACGCAGCCACCAATTGTACCGATATACAAGGCGGGACCGCCGCCCATTATAACGAACGCAGGCGCTCTAGCTCGGCCTCGGCCTCGGCTATGCGCTCGTCGGTCGTCTTCTTGCCGGTGACGCGTACGTTCTTGCGCGCGCCCTTGAGCAGTTTGATCTCCTCCTCGACCATGCCCGCCAGCGCCTCGAAGCGGTTGGCGTTCACGGGCAGGCCGATGTCCATGAGGCACTGCATGTCGAGCATCAGCTGCTCGCAGTCGGCTATCGCCAGCGTCAGGTAACGCTTGCGCTCAAGTGCGTTGAACGAACTGTTGGGGTAGAAGCAGTCGGCGCGGTTGACGTTGTATACGATGCTGCGCGCGGTCTCCACCGTGGGGACTGCGTTCAGCAGCCTGTAGGCTTTCGGCACGACCGACGAGGAGGCCATGAGCTTGTTGACCTCCACGCGGATGGCGATGGCCTGCGTGAAGAACTTGTACTCGGACACCTCGCGGTTTCGCTGGTAGACGCCGCTCATGGCACCTCCCGGAAATAGTGGCAAAAAAACGGCCCGCTGCGCGGGCAGGGATGCGACCGCGCAAGGCGGTCGCATCGAAAGAGAAGTATAGAGCACTCGGCTGGCTAGCCGACGAGGAAGCCGGGGCGGGGGCGAACCCAGGCGCTCGTCGCCGAAGAGCAGTAGGCACGGCCGTTGTTGGTCACGTAGCACACGTTGGACGAGGAGCCACCCATGACGGAACGCAGCCACCAATTGTACCG
>CABUZF010000384.1 GCA_902495985.1 uncultured Collinsella sp. | reverse complement strand
GCGCGGGGCGTCGCCGGCACGGCGCATCGGCACTCTTTGTTACCATGTCCATCTTTGTGCTACTGCGGCCGACGGTGATGTTCGAGATGGGCTTTCAGCTTTCATGTGCCAGCGTCTTAGCCATTCTGTGCTTTTGCCCCTATGCGACCTACGCTTTGGGTGAGCTGGGTGTGCCATCGGGCGTTGCCAGCATGCTATCCGCCACGCTGTGCTCGCAACTGGCGACACTTCCCATTACCATTCCTGCCTTCGGTACGTTCTCGCTCATTGCTCCGTTGGCAAATGCGGTCATCGGTCCGGTGGTGAGCGTACTGCTCGCTATGTCGATCGTGCTGGTTCCCTTTTCGCTCGTGGGACCGTTGCGGACTTTGGCGCTCGTTGTGCCCATGATTGCCGCCCGTTGCGCGCTGTTTTTCGAGCAGCTGTTTGCCGCCGTGCCGGGTGCATCCGTGAGCGTGCCGCCCGATAGCATGTGGATTTACCTAGTGCCGTGTTTGCTGGCGGTTCTGCTTGTCCGGTGGCCGCGTCCCCGTGCACGTCCTATGGCGGTGGGGCTTGCATGCCTGGTGCTCTTGGCTGCGATTCCGTACGTCTACTGGGATCGATTCGCTCCGCCTTCGGTGACGGTGCTCGATGTGGGCCAGGCCGATGCGATTCTTATCCGCCAGGGCGGCGCAGTAGCACTCGTCGACTGCGGACTCGACGAGCGCGTGGTGGCGGCGTTGGTTCGCAATAACGTGCACCATATCGATGCCGTCTTTGTGACGCATTGGGATGAGGACCACTGGGGTGGTCTGCCTGCCGTGCTCGAACAGTTTTCGGTCGGAACGATTGCCGTGGCGGCTGATGCGCTGGAGGATGCTCCTGCCGAGGTGTTGAACCGACCTGGCGTGGAGTATCGGCAGGTGCGCCGTGGGGATACAGTCGACATCGGCTCATTTTGCGCCCGCGTGATGTGGCCATTCGAGTCCGTGGATGGCGAGGGAAATGAGGACTCGCTTGTCCTGCTGCTCTCTTATATTCAGGAAGGCAAGGGCCTGCGTATGCTCCTCACCGGCGATGCCGAGCTCGACCAAGAACGGGAATTCGTGCAGGAGGTGGGGGATATCGATGTCCTTAAACTTGGGCATCACGGCTCTAAGGTTTCAGTCGATGGTGAGTTGCTGGACGTCCTGAAGCCCGAGCTTTCCCTCGCGAGCGCGGGCGAGGGGAATCGATACGGCCATCCGTCCGACGCCTGCATCGATGCCGTTAAGGAAGCGGGCGGCGTGTTCGCGTGCACTATCGAACACGGCGACATTACCGTCACGCCGACTGCGAATGGCTTTGCGATGCGATGCCAGCGACCGTGACGACGTCGTTGGCGTGTGGTGGGCCCCTGGGCTAGAATGGCACGGAGCGAGTACGAAGGCCTGCGGGAGGGGAGCGCAATGTCCGAAACCGGTCTGCTGCCGGCATATCTG
Source organism: uncultured Collinsella sp. (assembly GCA_902495985.1). Taxonomy (GTDB): domain Bacteria; phylum Actinomycetota; class Coriobacteriia; order Coriobacteriales; family Coriobacteriaceae; genus Collinsella. Next base: position 206 of record CABUZF010000384.1, on the reverse strand, counting down.
ATCGTCGGTACCGACGGAGTCAAGCGCGATCACGCCGTCTCGCGTATGAAAGCGCGTCTGGAAAAGTCGGGTATGGTCGAGTTCAACCTCGACGAGCGCGACATGACCAAGGACCCCGATATCGAGTCGATTATCGGATCGCTTAACACCTTTCCGATGGGCAGCGAGTTTCGCCTGGTAATCCTTGACGGCTGCTCAAAACTCGT
>CABUZF010000383.1 GCA_902495985.1 uncultured Collinsella sp. | reverse complement strand
GTCCATGATGCCGTTGGAGAGCTGGAACAGGCCGCCTGGATTAAAGCGGCAGCCGACCGTTTTGGGGATGGGTCCCGCAACACGCTCAAAGAACTCGATGTGGCTGATGTCGTCAAAGTTGACGATGGCGCCCAGTTTGTCGGCGAGCTCAAAGTCGGCAGCTGGCGTGTCGTTGGACGAGAACATGATGTCGTGTCCCGTGATACCCAGTGAGCGGGCGATCATAAGCTCGGTATAGCTCGAGCAATCGCAGCCGCAGCCGTATTCGTTGAGAATGGAGATGAGCGCCGGGTTGGGGTTGGCCTTGACGGCAAAGTATTCCTTAAAGCCCGGGTTCCATGCGAAGGCGTCGCGCACCTCTTGCATGTTGCGGCGGATGCCCGCCTCGTCGTATAGATGAAACGGCGTGGGGAACTGCTCGACGATATGCTCGAGTGTCTCCTTGTCCGCAAACGGCTGCTTGGCCGCATACGCCTCGTTGGGGGTCAATGCCATGTCCCGTAAACCTCGCTATCCAGACGGCGCCATCTGCGCATCGAATCCGTATAGCGTGGACCCAATGTCCGGATAGCGCTCCCGCATTGCTGCAGACAGTCCTGTGGGTGTTTCCCACAGGCCCACCAGGTTGTTCGTGCCCGAAAAACCCAGTTCGGCGGGTTTCGCCTCCCCACGGGGTCAAAGCCTGCCGGCTCGCCCGCGGTTCTTCGTGCCCGCGCCTCTATCAAGTGGTAACGACCCTACCACGTTGCACTTTAGCAAACAAGAGTATTCGTATATAACGTTTAAAAAATGCAGGGATATGCTGGAAACATGTGCGCCACAATCCTGTATCACAATAAGTTGCAACAGATGTGCCTCACGAAGGGATCCTCTATGACCGAGCTCCAAGAACTCCGTCGCTATCGCCGCGATCTCCATCGCATTCCGGAGCTCGATTTCGATCTTCCGCAAACCATTGCCTATATCGAGGGCGTGCTGGCACCGCTCGCTTGCGAGGTGACCCATCCGTGCCCCAGCTGCGTCTGCGCTTTCTTCGACGCCGGCGTTGGTGCCGCGCATGCCACAGCGATTCGCGCCGATATGGATGCGCTGCCCATCGCGGAGGCGACGGGAGCGGCCTTTGCCTCAACCCATCCCGGCAAGATGCACGCTTGCGGACATGATGGACACATGGCCATGGCACTTGCCGCCGCGACGTATGTCAACCGTACGATTCGCGAGCAGCCGGGCGTCATTAGGCGCAACGTTCTCTTTGTGTTCCAGCCGGCCGAGGAAACGACCGGTGGTGCCAAGACGGTATGCGAGAGTGGTGTGTTCGAGCGCTATGGGGCCGACCGCATTTTTGGCTTTCATGTGTGGCCCGATCTGCCCGCCGGCACGTTGGCGAGCTGCCCCGGTCCGCTGCTGGCGCGCTCAAGCGAGACGCACATTCATATCCATGGAACGAGTATCCATATCGCCAAGACCTACGGCGTTCCAGTCGAGGAATCGCGCGATGCCGCGCTGGCAGCGGCCAAGTTCTTAGTTTCCGAGCGCGAGCTCATGGACGAGTTGGGTGCCGATGAGCCCTGCATTGGCAAGTTCGGCCTGCTGCAGGCCGGTACGGTTTGCAACGCGGTGGCGGGGGAGGCCCATGTGGCCGGCAGCCTGCGTTTGTTTACGGACGACATGTTCGACCGGGCGCG
>CABUZF010000382.1 GCA_902495985.1 uncultured Collinsella sp. | reverse complement strand
GCTCACTCCTCGAAGTTCTTAGCGGAAATAATTCGAGCTGCAGCAGCGATTTACTTGCGATGACGGTTGAGCTGCAACAAAGTTTTTATTGGACCTCGAACCCTATGCTCGATGTTCGCTTCGTTCATTGAGTTACCCTTTGCATGAGGCCGGGACATATCGTCCCGCCCGCAGTTTCGCAGGCCGAAGGCCGAGAATGTTTGAGGACGGGATGATATGTCCCGGCCTCCCGGGAGAGTTACCTATGAATTACGCGAACATTAAGTATTTCGACATTGCTGATGGGGAAGGCGTTCGTACTTCTCTGTTTGTGAGCGGGTGCCGTCGTGGGTGCAAGAACTGCTTTAACTCTGTCGCGTGGGACTTTGCTGCGGGTGAGCCGTTCGATCGTGCCGTCGAGGACAAGATTATCGAGAGCCTCGACCATCCCTTTATCGATGGCCTGACGATTCTGGGCGGCGAGCCTATGGAGCCCGAGAATCAGGCGGGACTTGTTGACTTTATCGAACGCGTGCGTGCGGCCTATCCCGAGGGGTCGGGCAAGACCATTTGGTGCTTTACCGGCGACGTGCTCGAGGAGCTTATGCCGGGTGGCCGTCATCATACCGAGGTGACGGACCGTATCCTGGCCTGCCTCGACATGTTGGTGGATGGCCCGTTTGTTCAGGATCTGTACGATATCTCATTGCGTTTTAGGGGCTCGAGTAACCAGCGCGTGATCGATATGAACGCCACGCGCGACCGTGCTGAGCGCGAGGGCGTTGCGCTTTGTGATGCGGTTGAACTTTGGCGTGATGATCCGGTCTATTCGACCCATACTATGTAGCTTGTGGTCGATGCCGAAGGGCGTGGTACCATAGCGCGAACGTGAAATCGGAAAAGTGAGGCCCAGATGGTCGATCAGGAAAAAGTCGAGGCCGCCATTAAGCTGTTGCTTGAGGGCATAGGCGAGGACCCAACTCGTGAGGGCCTGCTGGAGACCCCGGCGCGCGTTGCCCGTATGTATGGCGAGATTGCCGGCGGTATGGACCAGAGTGCCGAGGAGCATCTGTCCAAAACTTTTGCCGTCGCTTCGAACGATTTGGTTATCGAGCGCGACATCACGTTCTACTCGCTGTGTGAACATCATCTGCTGCCGTTTTATGGCAAGGCTGCGATTGGCTATATCCCTAACGGTCGCGTGGCGGGTCTGTCTAAGCTTGCTCGCACGGTTGAGGTCTATGCCCGTCGTCTGCAGCTGCAGGAGCAGCTGTGTGCGCAGGTTGCCGACGCCCTCATGGAATATCTTGCTCCCCAAGGGGCGATTGTGCTGATGGAAGCCGAGCATATGTGCATGACCATGCGCGGCGTGCAAAAGCCCGGCACCAAGACCGTGACACTCGCTCGCCGCGGCGTCTTTGAGACTGATCCCGCGCTCGAGGAGCGGTTCTTTAGGATGCTGGGCCGTTAGCATGAGGGTCGTCAACGACTTTACATCGAAGACCGATGAGGGGACGTCGCGTCGCGGCTTTATGGCTTCGGGCTTGGCTCCCTTTGGTGCCATGCCTCGCATTGATTACATTTGCGCCAACGGGCTGTTCCGGCGGCACCTGGGTAACATTGCACAGTTGGAATCGGGACGCATCTTCTGCCGCCACGGTATTGACCATCTGCTGGATGTCGCGCGCATCATGTGGATCAAGAATCT
>CABUZF010000381.1 GCA_902495985.1 uncultured Collinsella sp. | reverse complement strand
TACTTTGCCTGCCTCAAGGAGGGCATCACCGACATCTGCATGCCGGTCGATGACGACGGCAAGTTCTACACCGGTGAGGAGTTTGGCACCGGTGGCCCCTTCAGCGGTATGGATACCGACGAGGCCAACCCGCACATCATCGAGTTCCTGCGCGAGCGCGGCACCCTGGTCCTCGAGAAGAAGATCACGCACAGCTATCCGCACTGCTGGCGCTGCAAGCACCCGGTGCTCTTCCGTGCTACCGACCAGTGGTTCGTCTCGATGGACAAGACCGGCTTACGCGAGCAGGCTGGCAAGGAGGTCCGCGAGAACGTCAAGTGGTATCCGGCTCACGCCGCCAACCGCATCGGCGCCATGGTCGAGCAGCGTCCCGACTGGTGCATTAGCCGTCAGCGCAACTGGGGTGTGCCCATCCCGAGCTACACCTGCGCCGACTGCGGCGAGAAGGTCATGAACGACGCCACGCTCGACGCCGTCATCAAGCTCTTCCATGAGAAGGGCTCCGACGCCTGGTTCACCGACGCTCCCGAGAGCTACCTGGGCGAGGCCTGCGTCTGCCCCAAGTGCGGCGGCCATCACCTCAAGGCCGATAAGGACATCCTCGACGTGTGGTGGGATTCCGGCGTCTCCTGGAAGGCCGTCTGCGAGTACCGTCCCGAGCTGGAGTATCCGGCGGACGTGTATCTCGAGGGTTCCGACCAGCACCGCGGCTGGTTCCAGAGCTCGTTGCTCACCTCGGTGGGCGCCAACGGCCACGCTCCGTACAAGGCGGTCGTCTCGCAGGGCTTCACCCTCGACGGCCAGGGCCGCAAGATGTCCAAGTCGCTCGGCAACGTCATCGACCCCAACAAGGTCTGCGACGAGATGGGCGCTGACATCATCCGCCTGTGGGTCGCCTCGGTCGATACCAGCTCCGACGTCTCCATCGACCACGAGATTCTCGCCCGTACGTCCGATGCCTACCGTCGTTTCCGCAACACGCTGCGCTTCCTGCTTTCCGAGCTCGAGGGTCAGTTTGAGCCCGAGACCGACGGCGTTGCCTTTGCCGACCTGCTGCCGCTCGACAAGCTCATGGTTGCCCGCCTGACCCAGGTCCAGGCCGAGGTCGACGACGCTTACGCCAGCTACGAGTTCCCGCGCGCTTACCGTGCGCTTTACGACTTCGTGGTTACCGAGCTCTCCAACGTGTACCTCGACGCCCTGAAGGACCGTCTGTACTGCGAGAAGCCCGGCTCGCTCGAGCGCCGCAGCGCTCAGACCGTGCTCGCCGAGCTCTTCTCGATGCTCATGCGCGATCTGCAGCCGATCCTGTCCTACACGGTCGACGAGGCCATGGCCTATGCGCCCGCCGGCTGCGTCGATCATCAGAAGTACGCCGCGCTGCTCGATTGGTACAAGTCGCCCATCACGGTCGACGAGGCCAATGAGTTTGAGGGCGTGCTCGAGGCTTCGCTCGAGCTCCGTAGCGCCGTGACCAAGGCCCTTGAGGATGCCCGTTCTGCCGGCACCTTCACCAAGAGCCAGCAGGTCCGCGTCAAGGCGGTCGTTCCCGCCGAGATGTACGCGCTGCTGACCGGCGACAAGGCGGTCGACCTGGCCGAGTTCTACATCGTCTCCGATGTTGAGCTGACCCAGGGCGAGGAGCTCTCCGTTGCCATCGAGGCTGCCGAGGGCGAGTGCTGCGACCG
>CABUZF010000380.1 GCA_902495985.1 uncultured Collinsella sp. | reverse complement strand
CAAGCCGCTGTCCAGCGAGCACTACGCCGTCGGCTTTAAGAAGGACGACACCAAGTCGGCCGATGCTGTAACCGAGTCGCTCAAGGCACTCTACGAGGACGGTACGGTCAAGGACCTGTGCGACAAGTATTCAAGCTACGGTCTATCCTTCGACAACTGGGTTTTGAAATAGCCACAGCACCCAACCTTGCGGCTCCAACCCTCCTCGCGTACCAAAGTACGCTTCGTCGGGCTTGTCGCTCGCAATCTTGGGCACTGTGCCTATTTCAATTAACACCTGCTGTTCTGTTACTGTGAAAGAGAGCTTGGGTTGTCTATTCAGGTCATGATGCAGATGCTTGGCCAGGGATTCTTGGTCAGTTTGCAGTTGTTTGTGCTGACGCTGCTGGGGTCGATTCCGCTGGGAATCCCCGTGGCGTTTATGCGCATGAGTAAAATTGCGCCGCTCCGCTGGATTGCGCGCATCTATATCTCGGTCATGCGCGGTACGCCGCTCATGCTGCAGATGTTTGCCATCTACTTTGCCCCGTACTACGTGTTCGGCATCTCGCTCACGCCCGATTCCAAGTGGACGGCGTGCGTTGTGGCGTTCATCATCAACTACGCCGGCTACTTTGCCGAGATCTATCGCTCGGGCCTGCAGTCGATTCCGCGCGGTCAATATGAGGCCGCCGAGGTGCTGGGCTACTCGCGTCTGCAGACGTTTCTGTATATCGTGATGCCGCAGGTCGCCAAGCGTATTCTGCCGGCGATGGGCAACGAGATCATCACACTGGTCAAGGACACGTCGCTGGCGTTCGCCATCGGTGTGGGTGAGATGTTCTCGACCGCCAAGGCGCTGGTCGCCTCGCAGGTGAGCATGGTGCCGTTTGCGATTGCGGCGTTGATCTACTGGGTCTTTAACTTTGTGGTCGAGATGCTGCTGGGCGCTGCCGAAAAGAAGCTGGACTATTATCATGACTAACTCAGTGATGAAAATCGAAAGCGCGCGTAAGGCGTTTGGCGGCAATGAGGTGCTCAAGGATATCTCACTCGAAGTCAAGCGCGGTGAGGTCGTGGCGATTATCGGGCCTTCGGGTGGCGGTGAGTCCACGCTGCTGCGCTGCGCTACGCTGCTCGAGACACTCGACGGTGGCTCGCTTTCGTTTGGCGACCTTGCCGTTGCGACGGACGCGGGGCCGGGTGCGGTCTATGCGAAAGGCGACGTGCCCAAACAGGCGCGCTCGCGGTTTGGCCTGGTGTTCCAGAACTACAATCTGTTCCCGCACTATACCGTGATGAAAAACATCATCGACGCGCCGATCCGCGTGCTTAAGCGACCGCGCGAGCAGGCGGAAGCTCGTGCGTATGAATTGATTGCTCAGATGGGGCTTATGGGCAACGAGAATAAGGTTCCGTGTGAGCTTTCGGGCGGCCAGCAACAGCGTGTGAGTATCGCCCGCGCCTTGGCGCTCGATCCAGAGATCCTGTTCTTTGACGAGCCGACCTCGGCACTCGATCCCGAGCTGACGGCCGAGGTGCTGCGTGTCATTAAAGACCTTGCCGCGCAGAATATGACGATGGTGATTGTGACCCACGCAATGCAGTTTGCGCGCGATGTTGCCGACCGCCTGGTCTTTATGGATGGCGGCCGCATTGTCGAGGAGGGGCCTGCCGATCAGGTTATCGGCCATCCGCACGAGCAGCGCACGCGTGAGTTCT
>CABUZF010000379.1 GCA_902495985.1 uncultured Collinsella sp. | reverse complement strand
TGTCATAGTAGCGGTACTCGGCGAGTCGACCCACCGGATGGAAGTTCGTGAGACGGCTCACGCGGTCGAGATAGCGCTGGTAAAGCGCCTTGTTCTCGTCCTCGAGAATGGCGTAGTAGGGAGTCTCGCCGCTCTCGGGCGTATAGGCCTTCGAGTACTCCTTCATAATGGTCGTCTTGCCGGGAACGACCTGACCCGTCATGTTCTTGAACTCGGTGATGCGGGTGAAATCCTCCGTCGTGGTGTAGTTGACGGTGCCCACGGGCTGGAACTGGTCCGTATCGAGCGTCTCGAACTTCATATCGAGCGTGCGGTACGGCAACGCACCCAAGTCGAGGTTGAACAGCTCATCGAGCGGACCGGTATAGACAATCTCGCCGCCGTAGACCTTGCCGTCGATCTTGACGGTAGTCTCGTCGATTTCAAAGAGGTCACGGGCGTCCACGTCGCAGAACACGTCGATCAGGTCGTGGTCGAGCATGTGCTCAAAGAGCGCCGTGTAGCCCTCCTGCGGCATGCCCTGGAAGGGAGCTTGCGGGAAGTAGCGGTCATCATCGCCCACAAAGACGGGAACGCGGCCGGTGATCGAGGGATCGATCTGATCGGGCGTCTGGCCCCACTGCTTCATGGTGTAATGCAAAAAGACGTTCTCGTAGACGTAATCGGCGACCTCGGCCAAGTCGGGGTCGTTCTTCTTACGCAGCTCCATAATGGGCACCTTGACATCCTTGCCAAAGGTCTCCACGAGCTTCTGATACAGCTCCTCGCCGCGCTCGTCACCAAAGGCGAGCTTGAGACTCGCATGGTTGAAGGGCACGGGCATAAGGGTACCGTTGATGTTGGCGAGCACCTTGTGCTGATAATCCGTCCACTTGGTAAAGCGCGACAGGAAATTGTGCACGCGCTCGTTAAAGGTGTGATAGATATGCGGACCGTACTCGTGGATCAGGATTCCGGCCTCGTCAGTGCAGTCATAGGCATTGCCCGCAATGTGGCTACGGCGCTCCAAAACGGCAACACGATAGCCGATGGTCTCGGCAAGACGGCGGGCGCAAACGGCACCGGCATATCCAGCACCGACGACAATCATGTCGTACGCGCCGGCGTTAAAGCCTTCAGGCAGGCCTGAGGTAATCTGCATCGATACTCCTTGTCAAAAGCCACGGGCTCGTTAGCTGGGCTTTTCTCGAACATTCTTCGAGACATATTTATCAGAGCGATTATAGCGCTAATGCGTCCTATAATGAGCTTGCCACACAAGGAAAGCTCAAGCACCGCGGCGTACATAATTGAAAGGTAAACCCGCTAGCAGCGGGTTTATTCGTGAACAGCCGGGCGCCTGGAGCTTAGCGAAACGCTTGTAAGGAGTAACATGAGCGATTTCCTAAACCGTATGAAGTCTGCCGCCAAGGCCGACCTTAAGACGATCGTCCTGCCCGAGGGCGAGGATCCGCGCACCATCGTCGCAGCCACCAAGATCATCGAGGAGGGCCTGGCAAAGATCGTCATCCTGGGCAACCCCGACGAGATCAACGTTCCCGGCGCTACCGTCATCGACCCGCGCAATGCCGAAAAGCACGAGGAGTACGCGCAGAAGTTTGCCGAGCTCCGCGCCAAGAAGGGCGTTACCATCGAGCAGGCTCGCGCCCAGGTGATGGACGCCACCTACTTTGGCACCATGATGGTCAAGATGGGCGACGCCG
>CABUZF010000378.1 GCA_902495985.1 uncultured Collinsella sp. | reverse complement strand
GCGAGCTTCTTGGCGATCTCGGGATCGTTCTTCTTCTCACGCTTGTCAAAACGGACGTTCTCGAGAACGAGGACCTTACCCGGCTCGACGGCGGCGACAGCCTCAGCAGCCTTCTCGCCGTAGGTGTCAGCGACAAAGGCAACGTCGAGACCAGAGAGCTCAGCGAGCTTCTTGGCGACGGGCTCGAGGGACAGCTCGGGCTGGAAGCCGGTGCCCTCGGGGCGGCCGAGGTGGCTCATGAGGATGACGCGAGCGTTGTGCTCAACGAGGTAGTTGATGGTGGGCAGGGCAGCCTTGATACGGGTGGTGTCGCCAACGACGCCATCCTTGATAGGCACGTTAAAGTCAACGCGGACGAGAACGCGCTTTCCGTCGACATCGATGTCGCGGACGGTCTTCTTGGTAAAGGCCATGTTTGCTTCTACCTTTCGTACGTGTCTGCCTCCCATTACGGCAGACGATTTCTTATAAAAAGGGCGCGACCTTAGGGTGTAAGCCCTATAAGGCCGCGCCCTTTTTTAGACGCTCAACGAGCTATTCGCTAAAAGCTAAATTAAGCAACGAACTTCTCGAAGTACTTGATGGTGCGGACCATCTGAGAGGTGTAGGAGTTCTCGTTGTCGTACCAAGAGGTGACCTGAACGAGGGTCTGGCCGTTGCCGAGGTCAGAGCACATGGTCTGAGTGGCGTCGAAGATGGAGCCATGGGTCTCGCCGATGATGTCGGTGGAGACGATGTCGTCCTCGTTGTAACCGAAGGTCTCGGAGATGGTGGCAGCGTAAGCCTTCATAGCGGCGTTGACCTCGTCGACGGTGACCTTCTTGTCAACGACAGCGTAGAGGTTGGTGATGGAACCGGTCGGCGTCGGGACGCGCTGGGCGGCACCGATGAGCTTGCCGTTGAGCTCGGGGAGAACCAGGCCGATGGCCTTGGCAGCGCCCGTGGTGTTCGGGACGATGTTCTCGGAGCAGGCGCGAGAGCGACGGAAGTTGCCCTTGCGCTGCGGGCCGTCGAGCGGCATCTGGTCGCCGGTGAAGGCGTGGATGGTGGTCATGATGCCGGACACGATGGGAGCGAAGTCGTTCAGACCCTTGGCCATCGGGGCGAGGCAGTTGGTGGTGCAGGAAGCAGCGGAGATGATGTTGTCCTCAGCGGTCAGCGTCTCATGGTTGACGTTGTACACGATGGTGGGCAGATCGCTGCCGGCCGGAGCGGAGATGACGACCTTCTTGGCGCCAGCGTTGATGTGGGCCTGAGCCTTAGCCTTGCTGGTGTAGAAGCCGGTGCACTCGAGAACGACGTCGACGTCAAGGTCGCCCCAAGGCAGGTTGTTAGCGTCGGCCTCCTTGTAGATCTTGATCTCCTTGCCGTCAACGGTGATGGAATCCTCGCCAGCAACGACCTCGTGATCGCGAGCGTAGTTGCCCTGCGTGGAGTCGTACTTCAGCAGGTAAGCGAGCATATCGGGAGAGGTGAGGTCGTTGATAGCGACGATCTCGGAGCCCTCATGACCGAACATCTGACGGAAGGCCAGACGACCGATGCGACCGAAGCCGTTAATAGCAACCTTTACTGCCATTGTGTCTCCTTTCGTAAGGCCCCCGCAAGCTACAGCGCCCGCCGTTGAGGCCCACAAACTAACCACTCGCCTAATATACCTTTTTTTTGACTTGAATTTCACGAGAATGCTCGAAATTGAAAATCAAATTT
>CABUZF010000377.1 GCA_902495985.1 uncultured Collinsella sp. | reverse complement strand
GACCACGCCGGCAACGGCATCATCGTGTGCTCCATCGAGAACCTCGACCCCATGGGCGTGCATACCGGTGACTCCATCACCGTGGCGCCGGCGCAGACCCTCTCCGACCTTGAGTATCAGCGCATGCGTGTCGCCTCGCTCGCCATTTTGGAGAAGATCGGCGTCGAGACCGGCGGCTCTAACGTGCAGTTTGCCGTGAACCCCCAGACCGGCCGCCTGATTGTCATCGAGATGAACCCGCGCGTGAGTCGTTCGTCCGCGCTGGCCTCCAAGGCCACGGGTTTCCCCATCGCCAAGGCCGCCGCCCGCCTGGCCGTGGGCTATACGCTCGACGAGATCGTCAACGACATCACCAAGGCCACGCCCGCCTGCTTTGAGCCCACGATCGACTACTGTGTGGTCAAGGTGCCACGCTTTGCCTTCGAGAAGTTCAAGGGCACCGACCCCACGCTTACCACGCGCATGAAGGCCGTGGGCGAGATCATGGCGATCGGCCGCACCTTTGAGGAGGCCTTTGGCAAGGCCATGCGCTCGCTGGAGGACGGGCACCAGGGTATTTGCGCCGGTGGCAAGGAGGGCGCCGATAAGCTGAGCGACGATGAACTCGCCCAGGCCGTGGGCACCCCGACTGAGCACCGCATCTTCTTTGTGGTCGAGGCCCTGCGCCGTGGCTGGGATGTTGCGCGCATCCACGCCATCTGCGGTATCGATCCGTGGTATCTCAACCGCATCAACGATATGGTGCGGGTCCAGGAGAGCGTTCGCGGCCTGCGCGTGGAGGACATTGACGCCGACGCGATGCGCCTGCTCAAGCAGTATGGTACGAGCGACGCCGAGATTGCCGCGCTGACCGGCTCGGACGAGCGCTTTGTGCGCGCCTACCGCAAGGGTCTGGGCGTGGTTCCCAGCATGAAGACGGTCGACACCTGCGCTGCGGAGTTCTCGAGCGCCACGGAATACCACTACAAGACGTACGAGAACATCTACCGCACGAGCCCGGATGCCAAGAAGTGCGTGGCTCCCGACGAGACCACGCCGGCGGACAAGCCCAAAGCGATGATTCTGGGCGCCGGCCCCAACCGCATTGGCCAGGGTATCGAGTTCGATTACTGCTGCGTGCACGCGAGCTACGCGCTGGCGGCCCGCGGCTTCGAGACCATCATGGTCAACTGCAACCCCGAGACCGTCTCGACTGACTACGACACATCCGACCGCCTGTACTTTGAGCCGCTCACCTACGAGGACGTCATGGACGTCATTGACGTTGAGCGTCCTGACGGCGTCGTGGTGACGCTCGGCGGCCAGACTCCGCTTAAGCTGGCGCGCATGCTCGAGGAGAGTGGCGTCAACATCATGGGCACCAAGCCCGATGCCATCGACTTTGCCGAGGACCGCGAGCGCTTCGCCGCTCTGCTCGACAAGCTGGGCATTATGTATCCGCCGGCGGGCCGGGCCACCTCGTTTGAGGAGGCCGAGGCCGTGGCCGCGCACATCGGCTACCCGCTGCTGGTGCGTCCGAGCTACGTGCTGGGCGGCCGCGGCATGATGATCGCCTATGATGCCGAGCATCTGCGCGATTACATGGCCGAGGCCGCGCGCATTAGCCCCGACTACCCGGTGTATCTCGACCGCTTCCTGGAGGGTGCGATCGAGTCCGACGTCGACGCCCTGTGCGATGGCGAGGAGGTATATATCGGTGGCATCCTGGAG
>CABUZF010000376.1 GCA_902495985.1 uncultured Collinsella sp. | reverse complement strand
TAAGGCAGCGACCGAATGATGGTAAAGCGTGGGCCGCAGTTAGTGCAGTTGATAAAAGGGTAGTGATAGCGTCGGTCGGCGGGATCGAACAACTCGCGCAGGCAATCGTCACAGGTGGCGATATCGGGCGAGACGAGCGTCGTGTGTGCGGTCTGGTCCTGCGACGCCACAATGTGAAAGCCCTGCTCATCGGCAGCGCTCCAGCCGCCAGGCCCCAAGTCCACAACCTCGACATGCTCTACGCGAGCCGCCGCAGGCGCATGCTCAGAAAGCGCGGCAACAAAAGCATCGAGCGCATCGGTCGGAGCGTGCGCCTCGATATGCACGCCGTCGCCCGCATTGAGCACCCATCCGCAAATGCCATGCGCCATGGCCTCGCGATACACAAACGGTCGCATGCCAACGCCCTGCACAATGCCCGTCACATGAATATGCACATGCCGCATGCGACACCCCTCATCAAAACCGACCAAAAAAGACAGGTTTATTTTGGTAGGTAAAACGCTAAACCTGCCAAAACAAACCTGTCCCTTTTTGGCAGGTGCGCTGCGGGAAATCCCGCTACAGCCCCAGGCTCTGCTTGGTGGCGGCGCACGTGAGCTCGCCGTGCTTAACGCCGCGCAGGCCCAGCAGGCGGTCGGCTAGTTCGTAGACGCGCTCGCCGCGACCCTTGAGCGCCAGAATCTCCAAGCAGTTGTGGTGATCCAGATGCACGTGCATGGTCGATACGATCTCGTCGGCGTAGTCGTGCTGCACTTCATCCAGACGGCGCGACAGGTCGCCGGTATGGTGGTCGTAGATCATGGTGAGCGACCCGATAACATGTTCATCGGGCGTGCGCATCTGCTCCTTGGCGATTGAGGCGCGAATCAGGTCGCGCACGGCCTCGGAGCGGTTGGCCACGTCGCCGCGGCGCGCGATCTGCTCGTCAAAACGGCGCAGTAGGTCGTCGGGCGCGGTAACCGAAAAACGGACCAGCTCGGAGCCGGAGCCACTACAGTGGCAGCCCGCGTCACCGTCCGCCCCGTGCGGGTGCTCGTGCCCGTACCCGCAGCCGTGCTCGTGTTCGGCCACGTTACACCAGCTTCACGGAGCCGACGGAGTTGTGGTCGGCCTCGATGGCCTCTTCGTAGCCCTCGAGTGCGTCGTGGGCCTCGTGCAGCGCGGCCATGGCTGCCTCGAGCTTGGCGCCGATGCGCTCCATGTCAAAATTCTCGGTCGCATGCAGCAGCTGATGGCTCCATTCGTGAGCGAGCTCGATGGTGTCGTCGACCTGCTTGACGCTCATGGCAAGCTGGCTCATGTTCATTCCAACATCATGCATGGGAAATCTCCTTTTGTATGGGGCAGTTCAGTGGTTCAGATTTTACTACGCCCGCTCTGCGCGCAGTTGCATAAGAAAACGGGTACGAGTCTGTGCGACCCGCACCCGTTCACTGGGGGCTGTTTGTGACTACCATACTATCCGTGGTTGCACTCGGTGCATCCAGAAGTCCGGCGAGCGGTGCAAAAGCGCTCATGGACGGCGGGCAAGTAACAAGCGTATTACAGATGCTTCTCCAGCAGCGCCTGCAGCCTCGCCTTGGGCAGAGCGCCAACCGAGCGGTCAATCTCCTCGCCGTTCTTAAACACAATCAGCGTGGGGATGCTCATGACGCCATACTTCATGGCCAGGTCCTGGTTGTCGTCGACGTTGCATTTGGCAAAGGCAAG
>CABUZF010000375.1 GCA_902495985.1 uncultured Collinsella sp. | reverse complement strand
CAAGATGTCGCAGTCCGTGTTGCGCAGCAGGAACGTCGAAATCGAACCCAGCAGCGCATACTTGATCGAGGACAGGCCGCGGGCGCCGCAGAGCACCAGGTCGGGCTTAACCACGTCGAGCATCTCGTCCTTGAGCGTCTCGCGAATGCGGCCGGCGCGAATCATGACCTCGACCTCGGGAATATCGGGATTGGCCTTGGCCTCTTCGAGCTGCTTGGCGATGGAGTTCTTAAATGCCTCCTCTAGGCCGTTGACCAGATCGACCGGATAGGAACCGGCGCTCTCGAGCGCCGTGGAATCGATAACGTGGCCGATGATTAGCTTGGCGCCGTTGTTCGCGGCGACCTTGATGGCGCGTGCGAGCACAAAATCCTGCTGCTCAGTACCGTCGAGTGAAACAAATACCTTGGTGTAGCCCTCGTTCATGGTTTCCTCCTTGGTCTATCGCACGGGCGCGGGGCTCGTGCGTCGGGCGGCGCGTTGGCCGCCGGACACTTTACCTTGTTGCAGTTATACCCAAGGATTTCGGTTTGACCGCTCGCAATTCTGTGAACGGGCGAGTTTTTTGGTAAGGGTAGGCGCAGGCGCGCCGCCAACGGTTGATAATGGGACATCGCCCGCACCGTCCGCAGAACAATATCGGCGGGTGTCTAACGAGGGGGTCCCTTTGGATATTATCGAGCTTCTAAAATCTGCCTTCATGGGCCTGGTCGAGGGCATCACCGAATGGCTGCCTGTTTCGTCGACCGGTCACATGATCTTGGTGGACGAGTTCGTCAAGATGAACGTGAGCGAGACGTTCTGGAATATGTTCCTGGTCGTGATTCAGCTCGGCGCCATTCTGGCCGTCTGTGTGCTGTTCTTCCATGAGCTCAATCCGTTCTCGCCCAGCAAGGGCAAGGAGGGCCGTCGCGACACCTGGGTGCTGTGGGGCAAGATTGTGCTCGGCTGCATTCCCGCCGCGGCGATCGGCCTGCCGCTCAACGACTGGATGGAGGAGCATTTCTACAATGCTCCAGTCGTGGCGCTGGCGCTCATTGTGTACGGCGTGCTGTTTATCGTGATCGAGAACTGGCGCGCGAGCAAGCGCGAGGAAATGGCCGTTGCCGGTTCGTTTGGTTCGCGTGCTGTGGTGTCGGGTGGACGTCCCGCCGGTGCGCACTTTGCGGCGCCCGCCGCGGCTACCGCTGAGGATGAGGGCGATGACGAGGATCTGGACTTTGGTTCCATCACCACGCTCGAGGACCTGAGCTGGAAGACTGCGCTGGGTATCGGCTGCTTCCAGGTGCTTTCGCTGGTGCCTGGAACGTCTCGCTCCGGTTCCACCATCATCGGCGGCCTGCTTTTGGGCTGCACGCGTTCGGTGGCGTCCAAGTTTACGTTCTTCCTGGCCATTCCCGTCATGTTTGGCGCGAGTGCGCTCAAGCTGGTCAAGTACTTCATCAAGGGCGGTACCTTTGGCGCCAACGAGATCGCCATCCTGGGCGTGGGCTGCGTTGTGGCCTTTGTGGTTTCGCTCATCGCCATTAAGTGGCTCATGGGCTTCGTCCGCCGTCACGACTTCAAGTGCTTCGGCGTCTACCGCATCATTCTGGGCATCGTGGTGCTTGCGTACTTCTTCGTCTTGGAGCCTATGCTCGGCCTGTAGCTTGGTTGACGCTGCGCGGCGGCCAGAACGACAATTTGTCATTCAAAGAGGGTGGCATGACCAAAAGGT
>CABUZF010000374.1 GCA_902495985.1 uncultured Collinsella sp. | reverse complement strand
GAAAACCACCACAAAGGTGCCTGTCCCCTTTGTGGTGGTTTTGGTTAGAGAGCGGGTGGGAGGGTGTCGAGGAGGGCTTGGGCGGTGTTGGCGGCGCAATCGCGTGAGTCGATGATGTAGTCGGCCCAGGCGCGGTAGCGCGGCATGCGCTGCTCGGCCAGCTTGTCGATGCCGTCGCGGGCGGTGATAGGGCGTCCCTTGTGGGCGAGTTCGTCGAGCTTGCGGTTGAGCATCACAATCTGGCTGTTCTGGTGCAGCAGCGGATAGTTCTCGTCCCGCGTGACCACGCCGCCGCCGGTGGAAAGTACCAGGCCGCTACGCTTGGAGATGTCGGACAGCGCCGCCGTCTCCTGCTCGCGGAAGGCCGCCTCGCCGCGCTCGACGATATAGTCGGCACAGGGCATGCCCAGGCGCTCCTCGAGGGCGCGGTCCAGATCGATGTGCTCGCGACCCGTCAGCGTTGCGATCTGTTCACCCACGCGGGTCTTGCCCGAGCCCGGCATGCCAATCAGCGCGATGTTCTGTTCGCGGCGTGACAAGCGCTCCGTTACGTCCAGGATGCGCTCGCGCGGGGTGACCTGGCCGGTATAGCGCTCGACGGCCTGTGACGCTTGGGCCACGAGCATCAGCAGGCCGCCGATGCAGGGGATGCCGCGGCGCTCGGCCTCGAGCATCAGGCCCGTGCGGGCGGGGTTGTAAACGATGTCGATGACGCCCTCGAGCACGTCAAGTCCTTCGAGCGTGCAGGGCGCATCGGGGCAGTGGGGGAACATGCCGGCAGGCGTGCAGTTGACGAGCAGGGCGGCGTCGGATTGCTGCGCGATGTTGCCGTAGTTGACCTCGCTCGTGCGGCCCACGGGCACAACGATGGCGCCCAGATCTCCCAGCACCACACTTGCCGTGGTGCCGGCGCCGCCGGTGGCTCCGAGCACGAGAACCTTCTTGCCGGTAACCTCAACCCCCAGCTCCTCGACCAGGCACTGAAAACCGAAATAGTCAGTATTGTCGCCGCGCAGGCGGCCGTCGGGCAGGCGCGTGATGGTGTTGACGTTGCCCATGCGCTCGGCGAGCGGGCTCAGTTCGTCAAGGTAGTCCATGACGGCGCGCTTGTAGGGGATGGTCACGTTGGTGCCCTCCCACTCGTCGCCGGTCATAAAGGCCGCGAGGTCCTCGGGCTCGCGCTCAAATCGCACGTAGTCGAGCCCCGCGAGCTCTTTGTAGATGGTCGGGGTGTAGCTGTGGCCCAGCACGCGGCCCAGGACGCCGTAGGGGCGGGTTGCGGCGGTATCGGTCATCTAGAGCACCTCCGTGTAGCTGCCAAAGTAGGTGAAGCTCTCGCACACGTCGTCGATCGAATCGAGCAGGTCGTCGAGGGCCTTGCTGCCAAAGGGACAGTCCAGGTCAAAGTAGAACATAAACTCAAAGTCGCGACCGGGGATGGGGCGGCTCTCGAGCTTGATGAGGTTGATATTGAGTGCGTAGAAGCGCTCGAGCACGCGATAGAGGGCGCCCGGCTCGTTGGCCGTGGTGATCATGAGCGAGGTGCGATTAGCGCCGGGATAGACGCGTGGCTCGCGGCTGATGACGACAAAGCGTGTGTAGTTGTTGTCCGAGTCCTGGATGTTGGACTCCAGCACCTCCAGGCCATAGAGTGTCGCGCAGCTGCGCGATGCGATGGCGGCAACATCGGTGCGCCCGGAGCTGGCGACCATCTCGGCCGACATGGCGGTGTTGGGGT
>CABUZF010000373.1 GCA_902495985.1 uncultured Collinsella sp. | reverse complement strand
GAGCAGGGCCACCTGTGCGTCAACGGCGCCAGCCTCAATGCCCGCGACGGACGCAACGCAAACGCCGCCCTGCTCGTTAACGTCACGCCTGAGGACCTTCCCAACGATGACCCGCTCGCCGGCATCGAGCTCCAGCGCGCCTGCGAGGCGGCCGCCTATCGCCTAGGCGGTTCCAACTGGAACGCACCGGCACAACTCGTCGGAGATTTCCTCGCAGGACGCGCCAGCAAGGCGCCCGGAAAGGTAAAGCCCACCTATCCGCTCGGTGTGACCTGGACGGCAATTGACGAAGCCCTGCCGCAGTATATCGTCGAGTCGCTCCGCCTGGGACTTCCCCTACTCGGAAAAAAGCTACGAGGCTACGACCGCCCCGATGCCGTTCTTACCGGCGTGGAGACTCGTTCGAGCTCACCTGTCACTGTCACCCGAGACCGAACGTGCCATGCCGTGTCGACCCCGGGTCTCTACCCTTGTGGTGAGGGAGCTGGATATGCTGGCGGCATCATGAGCGCGGCCACCGACGGCATCCGTTGTGCCGAAGCCCTGATTGCAGACCTCTAACGCACGAATTCCAGTGCGCAAAAGACACAGGCCCCGAGCTCCACAGGGAACTCGGGGCCTGTTCGCTATTTCTTAAACCGTGCGCCCTGGCGTTTTCTGCCCGATGCGAAAGTGGAACCCTTGCGGGCCTGTGAACGTAAGCGCTCGATCGTCTCGTCCTCAGACGCGCCCTCGAGCATCGCCCGAATCTGAACGACGGCATCGCGCAGGCGCGCCGCCTCCTCAAAGTCCATGGCGGCAGAAGCGTTACGCATATCCTCTTCCATGGATTCGACAATCCGCACAAGCTCGTCATGCGGCAGTTCTTCCAACTGCTCCGCAAGTGTCTGCTCGGGCGCCACCGTTTCCGGCACGCCGCCCTCGCCCGACTCATCGGGCGTATAGAATGCGCCATGGCCAAGAGAGTCGCCCTTCGAGCGCCCCTTGGAACCCACGGTTTTTTCGGCCTCGGCAATAAAACTTGAGATGTCGTTGATGGCCTTGCGCACTGTCTTGGGCACAATGCCATGTTCTTCGTTATATGCCATCTGAATCTCGCGACGGCGCTGCGTCTCCTCGATGGCCTCTTTCATCGAATCGGTCACAACGTCTGCATACATGATGACTTCGCCATTGGCGTTACGGGCCGCACGGCCAATCGTCTGAATCAGCGAACGGCGGTTGCGCAAGAAGCCTTCCTTATCGGCATCGAGAATTGCCACCAGTGAGACCTCGGGAAGATCCAAGCCCTCGCGAAGCAGGTTGATGCCAACGAGAACATCGATCTTGCCCTCGCGCAGCGTTCGCAGGATCTCGACACGGTCCATTGTCGCCGTATCAGAGTGCATGTAATTGACCTTAATGCCCGCATCAAGTAGATGGTCGGTCAGGTCCTCGGCCATGCGTTTGGTCAACGTGGTCACCAGCACGCGCTCCTTGCGGGCAACGCGCTCGCGAATCTCGTCCTCAAGATCGTCAATCTGACCGCGAACCGGACGCACATCAATCTTGGGATCGAGCAGACCGGTCGGACGAATAATCTGCTCCACGTCGTTTTGGCTCACCCGCAGCTCGTAATCGCCCGGCGTGGCCGAAACATAGATAAACTGGGGTATCCTTGCCTCAAACTCATCGAAACGAAGCGGGCGGTTATCGAGCGCCGAGGGCAGGCGAAAACCGTGTTCCACCAGCGTCACCTTACGCG
>CABUZF010000372.1 GCA_902495985.1 uncultured Collinsella sp. | reverse complement strand
GAGCAGGCGCTTCAGATCATCGGGCATACCGGCGTCGCCGGCCTCGTCCATACCCTCGTTGTTGTTGATATCGTCTGCCACGTTACCTCCTCATGGTTTGCGTGGTCCATTAGTTCCCTACCACGGAGACGGCTTTTCCAGGTGCCGCAGATTCGCCCGAAAGAGGAGGGAAGCGTACTTGGGTACGCGACCGACGATTGAGGGCGAAGGTGCGGTGGCTGGGAAAGCCGCAGGGATTAGGCATCCAAGAATCGTGCGTCGTGGGCGTGTTTTTCAATGTACTCGCGGCGATAGCCGACCTCGGAACCCATCAGCTCGCGCACGGCGCGGTCCGCCACCACGGCGTCCTCAATCGACACGCGCTGCAAAATGCGGGTCTTGGGGTCCATCGTCGTCGAGGCAAGCTGCTTGGGGTCCATCTCGCCCAGGCCCTTGTAGCGCTGGACGGTGTAGCCCTTGCGCTTCTTGGTGATCTTGCCGTCCTTGGCCTTGCCGTCCTCGTCGTTATCGTCGGGGTTCAGGCCCAGGCTCTGAATGGTGTCGCGCAGAATCTCGTCTTCGGGCTGGCGGCCGTTGGGATACACGTAGTGGATCTTGTTGCGCACCTTAATGCCAAAGATGGGCGGGCAGGCAACATAGACGTAGCCGGCATCGATCAGCGGACGCATGTACTTGTAGAAGAACGTCAGCAGCAGGATGCGGATATGCGCACCGTCGACGTCTGCATCGGTCATGATGATGATCTTGTGGTAGCGCGCCTTGGTGATATCGAAATCGCCGCCGTCGCCGGCACTCGTCGTGACGCCGCAGCCGATCGCGGTAATCAGCGACTGGATGGTGTCACTCGAGAACGCGCGATGGTCACCAACGCGTTCGACGTTCAAAATCTTGCCGCGCAGGGGCAGAATCGCCTGGATGTCTCGGCGACGGCCGTCCTTGGCCGAACCGCCTGCCGAGTCGCCCTCTACGATGAAGAGCTCGGTCAGCTCGGCATCGCGCACCGAGCAGTCGGCGAGCTTACCGGGCAGGGACGCCGTCTCGAGCAGGCTCTTGCGGCGGGTCGCCTCGCGCGCCTTGCGGGCGGCATTGCGCGCCTTGCAGGCCTGTTGCGCCTTCTTGACGATCTCGCGAGCGGGCTTGGGATGCTCCTCGAGGTAATCGACAAGGCCGTCGGTCACAATCTTGAGCGTGAGCGCGCGCATATAGGAGCTGCCGAGCTTGGCCTTGGTCTGGCCCTCAAACTGCGGATCGGGCAGCTTGACCGAGATAACGGCCGAAAGGCCCTCGCGCACATCGTCGCCGGTCAGATTGGCGTCTTTTTCCTTGAGCAGGTTCTGCTTGCGCGCATAGTCGTTGATCACGCGGGTGAGCGCGGTGCGGAAGCCCTCAAGGTGCATGCCGCCCTCGGGGGTGTAGATGTCGTTGGCAAACGACATGACGTTCTCGCCGTAGCCGCTATTCCACTGCAGGGAAACCTCAACCTCGCCCATCTTGGCCACAGGTGCGTCCGGGTCCGATTTGCCCTCGATGTAGATAGGCTCCTTAAAGGCCTCGGGGACGTCCTTGCCCTCGTTAAGGAACTTGACGAAGTCGATGATGCCGCCCTCGTAGCAAAACTCCTCCACGTGGGGAGTAGACTCGCGCTCGTCAGTCAGCACGATTTTGAGGTTCTTATTGAGGAACGCCGTCTCCTGCAGACGGTTGTGCAGCGTATCGAAATCGTAGACACAGGTCTCGAAGATCTCGTCGTC
>CABUZF010000371.1 GCA_902495985.1 uncultured Collinsella sp. | reverse complement strand
GCCTGGGAGGTTGAAAGATATTATTACCAAGTCTTTTCCTGCTTCAGGCGCACCTTCACGACCTGAAGCCACATTTGCCCAGAGGAGGTGACAATATGAAGGCTTATGAACTGTTGTTCTTTGTTGACCCGTCGCTCGACCCCGAGACTCGTCTCGCTGTTATGAAGCGTATCGATACCACGATCGCTGAGGGCGCTGGCAAGGTCGACTCCGTTGACGAGTGGGGCAAGCGCAAGCTCGCCTACGAGATCAACGACCTCACCGATGGTGACTACACCCTCATCAACTTCCACGCAGATCCTACCCAGATCGCCGAGCTTGATCGCGTCCTGCGCATCACCGACGCTGTGGTCCGCCACATGATCGTCCGTCGCGACGACCAGGAGTAAGACTGTCGTTTTGGACTGGGCTTGTGCCCCAAGAGGAAGTAGTGAGTTATGAGCATCAATCGAGTGAACATCACCGGTAATCTCACCCGCGATCCCGAGCTGCGCGCCACCGCCGGTGGAACCCAGGTTCTGTCCTTTGGCGTCGCCGTGAACGATCGTCGCCGCAACGCGCAGACTGGCGAGTGGGAGGACTATCCCAACTTTGTCGACTGCACCATGTTCGGCACCCGCGCCGAGGCCGTGAGCCGTTTCCTGGCAAAGGGAAACAAGGTCGCGATCGAGGGCAAGCTGCGCTACAGCTCTTGGGAGCGCGACGGCCAGCGCCGGAGCAAGCTTGAGGTCATCGTCGATGAGATCGAGTTTATGAGCTCCCGTGGTGGCCAGGGTGGCTACGATCAGGGCGGTTACGCCCCCGCAGCTCCCGCGCCCGCAGCACGTCCTGCCGCACCGGTGGCTACGCCGCCCGCGGTCGACGTCTACGATGAGGACATCCCGTTCTAAGGGTTGTTCGCCTATTTTTGAGTGAGAGGCGGCTTCGGCTCGCCGAAGTTGCCAAATGAAAGGTATTTTGACATGGCTAATGATTTTTCTGCACGTCAGCCGCGTCGTAAGTACTGCCAGTTCTGCAAGGAGAACACTGAGTTCATCGACTATAAGGACACTCAGCTTCTCCGTAAGTACATGACCGACCGTGGCAAGATCAAGCCCCGTCGCGTCACTGGCGCTTGCACGCAGCATCAGCATGACATCGCCAACGCCATCAAGCGCGCCCGCGAGATGGCTCTCCTGCCGTACACCGTCCCCGTGGTTTCCTCTCGTGGCAACCGCGACCGCGGCTAAGAAGGGAGACACATCATGAAGGTTATTCTTCTCGATGAGATCAAGGGCAAGGGCGGCGAGGGTGACGTCGTAGAGGTCGCTCAGGGTTACGCTGAGAACTTCCTGTTCCCCAAGAAGCTCGCTGTTGCCGCCACCAAGGGCAACCTCAAGCAGCTTGACGAGCGTCGCAACAACATCGCCAAGCGCGAGGCCGTCCGTCTGGCTACCGCCAACGAGACCAAGGCTGCCTTCGAGGGCAAGACGGTCACCGTTGACGTTAAGGTCGGCGACGAGGGCATCCTCTTTGGCTCCGTTACCGCCGCTATGATCGCTGACGCCATCAAGGCTCAGCTCGGTATGGACATCGACCGCAAGCGCGTCGAGCTCGGTAAGCCCATCAAGGTTGCCGGTGCCCACACCGTTGCCATCTCGCTGTACCGCGAGATCAAGGCCGAGGTTGTCGTTCTCGTCGGCGTTACCGCCGAGGAGCTCGCTGCCGAGGCTGAGGTCGAGGAGGCCGCTGAGGTCGCCGAGGCCGAGACCGCCGAGGTC
>CABUZF010000370.1 GCA_902495985.1 uncultured Collinsella sp. | reverse complement strand
CTCCACATCCTCGCGCGTCACGAATCCGCGGCGCATCGCTTCGCCGAGTTCGTCCAAAATCAGAACGTCGACCTGTGATATCTGCTCGCGTGCGAGCTCCATGATCTGCTCGGCGCAGGCCTCGGGTGTGTCGCGATCGGCCTGTACAATGCGCAGTCCCAGGCGCGGCGCGGCGTCGTGCTCGGCGCAGTGCAGCTTCTTGGCAAACTGCAGCATGAGTACGTCGAGCCCATAACCTTTGGCGCGCATCGCCAATCCCAGCGCAGCCGTGGTTTTGCCCTTGCCGTCGCCCGTATAGATCTGAACCTTGCCGACTTCAAGTGATGCCATCTCTGTCCTTTCGTGCCCGGCGTCGGTTTATCGCCGTCCGGGTTGGGTATTCTAGATAGCATTATCAACCCCAGTAGATGGAGTTCAAGCAGATGGAGATGGATGACAACAAACGTAGACGGAATATGATCCTCTACGTGCTCATCGCCTTCGTCGTCTACCTCGTGCTCTCGACCGTTCTGTTCCCCAACATCGGTCACACGCAGCAGATTACGAAGACCGATTACTCGACGTTTGTCAAAGCGCTCGATAAGAAGAGTGTCGACAAGGTCGAGTACAATACCGACGATTACACCATTTATTACACCAAGAAGGGCGAGGACGAGAACATCGCCTACAAGACGACCGGTGTGCCGAATGACGCGGGCTTTACCGATCGTGTGCTTGAATCCGGTGCGTCCCTGGAGTCGGTCGTTCCCGATAAAAACTCGGGTCTGATGACCTACTACCTGCTTACGCTTATTCTTCCCATGGCCATCTTCTTCCTGATCGGTTGGTGGCTCAACCGCCGCATGAAGAAGGCTATGGGCGATGACGGCCCGTCGATGAACTTTGGCGGCGGTGGCTTTGGCGGCGGTGGACTGGGTAAGTCCGGCGCTCGCGTTATCGCCTCCAAGGATGTGGGCGTGACCTTTAAGGATGTCGCTGGCCAGGAAGAGGCCAAGGAATCCCTCAAGGAGGTCGTCGACTTTCTGGAGAAGCCGCAGCGCTACGAGGAAATTGGCGCCAAGCTGCCGCGCGGTGCTCTCCTTGTTGGCCCTCCGGGTACCGGTAAAACCCTGCTCGCCAAGGCCGTTGCCGGTGAGGCGGGCGTTCCGTTCTTTAGCATTTCGGGTTCTGAGTTCGTCGAGATGTTTGTCGGCCGCGGCGCCGCCAAGGTTCGCGACCTGTTTAAGCAGGCCAAGGAAAAGGCCCCGTGCATTGTGTTTATCGACGAGATCGATACCATCGGCAAAAAGCGTGACGGCGGCGGCTTTAGCGGCAACGACGAGCGCGAGCAAACGCTCAACCAGTTGCTGACCGAGATGGACGGCTTCGATAACCACAAGGGCATCGTCGTCCTCGCCGCTACCAACCGCCCCGACAGCCTTGACCCGGCCTTGCTGCGCCCCGGTCGTTTTGACCGCCGCATCCCCGTCGAGCTGCCCGACCTGACCGGCCGTAAGAACATCCTCGAGCTGCATGCGAAGAGCGTGAAGACGCAGCCGCCGATCGACCTGTCCGCGATTGCCCGCGCCACGCCCGGCGCCTCGGGCGCCGACCTGGCCAACATCATCAACGAGGGCGCCCTACGTGCCGTCCGCGAGGGGCGCAAGCGTGCCACGCAGGACGATTTTGAGGAGTCGGTGGAGGTCGTTATCGCCGGACAGCAGCGTAAGTCCACGGTGCTGTCCGACCACGAGAAGCAGGTCGTTTCCTACCACGAGATCGGCCATG
>CABUZF010000369.1 GCA_902495985.1 uncultured Collinsella sp. | reverse complement strand
AGCCCGATGCCACCTACTATCTAGAGCAGCTTCAGGTGATGGGACTCGAGCCACACGAGGTCCTTATGGTGGGCAACGACCCCAGGCGTGACTTCCCCAGTCCCGCCTGCGGCATTCAAACTGCCTATGTTGGCCAGGGAAAACCCAGCCGAGCCACCTGGCACGGAACCATGGAAGACTTCGCCCGCAACTTCAACGCCGTAGTAGAAGCCTTCTACGAACACCAAGTAGCCGACGAACTGTCGTAAGACCCCTCGCTCCAAACAAAATAACGCCGCAGGTTGAGCATAAGTCAGCGAAAACGCCCCTAAGCGAGCAATGTGCCTTGAAAGAGGAGGGCATAGGCCTTCTGGCCATGCCCGACGATTGAAAGGCAAATTGCCGCTTAGGGGCGTTTGCAGCGTCGACTGGTTACGCGGTTTGGTAAAACCGCGTAACTAGCAGACTCGAGTCTTGCCGATCATGATGTTGAGGATCTCGACGTCGGTATCTTTCATGCCCACACGGCCCACGTAGCCCATGCTGGCGATTGTCTGCTCGACGGTATCCTGGATCAAGCCCTCGCCGGCACGGAAGCCACGGCCCTGCATGGCCATATCGTGGCCCAAAATCGCCGCATCGACGGCAGCGGAAATCTTGGCGGCACAGCTTGCCTTGGCGCCATCGCACACGATGCCGCCCACGTTACCGAGCGTATTCGAGACCGTCGCGCCAATCTGCTCGCGCGTGCCACCGCACAGCCAGGTAATCGCAGCGCCGGCGCCGCACGCGGCGCAAATAGCACCGCAAAACGCCGAGAGCGCACCAATATAGCTCTTGATATGCACGGCGATAAGATCGGACAGCATCACGGCGCGCACCAGGCGCTCGTGGTCGCAACGCAGGTACTCGGCATACTCCATGACGGGCAATGCGCAGGTAATGCCCTGATTGCCCGAGCCGCACACAATGGCGACCGGCAGCGCGCAGCCGTTCATGCGGGCGTCGGACCCGGCGGCCGCACGGGCACGGGCACGGCAGGCGACGTCATCGGCACGAGCACCCAGCAGCGTACGACCCACCTCGGCGCCCCAAGCGTGCGCAAGGCCCTCGGCACTGATTGCGCCATTCAGCTCAATCTGACGCTCAACGGCAGCGCGGGCGTCCTCAATGTCACCGTCCTCGATAAAGTCGATGATGGACTCAATGCTCATAGGGGCATCGGCCTTATCCGCCGCACGCTCGGCCACCACGCGCTCGGCGCAGGCGGCACACTCCCCCGCCGACTTGCCGCATACCGGAATACCATCGAGCGTATGGCACGTGACATTAGTGTGGTGATCGGTAATCTCGACGACCGCGGTATGGCCCCCGGCCGTCGCAGTCACCTTGATGTAGAGGTTGGGCACACCTTCGACAAGCGACACATCGCAGTAGCCGGCGTCGGCGAGGAGCTCGGCCACGCGAGCGCGGTCTTCATCGTTAACGCTCTCGAGCACCTCGAGCGCGCTCTTAGCGTCGCCGCCCACGGCACCCAGCACGGCCGCGGCCTCAATACCGTGCATACCGCCCGAGTTGGGCACGGTCACGCTCTTGACGTTCTTGATGATATTGCCCGAGCAGGCAACATCCATATGATCGGGCTCGCAACCGAGCGTCTGGCTCGCCAGTGCCGCTGCATAGGCAACGGCAATGGGCTCGGTACAGCCAAGCGCGCAGACAAGCTCGCGGTTCGAAACATCGCAAAACGCGGTATCACGAAGGGAATCGGCAGACATAGGTATCTCCTACTT
>CABUZF010000368.1 GCA_902495985.1 uncultured Collinsella sp. | reverse complement strand
TGACGGGTGTCGGAATCGCCAAGACCGTTGCCGAGTTCCTGCCCGCAGAGTAACTGGAATGTGGCAAAGGGACCGTCCCTTTGTCGCATTCGTTTTGAAAGGGGTGGCCATGGGCCGCTACATCATCGGAATCGATCAATCCACGCAGGGCACCAAGGCGCTGCTGGTGGACGAGGGCGGCCATTTGATTCATCGTGCCGACCGTTCGCATCGCCAGATTGTCAACGAGGCCGGCTGGGTGAGCCATGATCCGGCCGAGATTGCCACCAATGTGCTGGCCGTGGCGCGTGCCGTGGTGGAGGAGACCGGGGTCGATCCGGCCGACGTCGCCGGCATCGGCATCTCCAACCAGCGCGAGACCACCGTTGCATGGAACCGCACGACGGGCGAGCCACTGTGCGACGCCGTGGTGTGGCAGTGCGCCCGCGCCCGCGAGCTGTGCGACGAGCTGACCGCGCGCGAGGGTGTGGCCGAGCTGGTGCGCGACACGACGGGTCTGGTGCTCTCGCCCTACTATCCGGCGGGCAAGATGGCCTGGATCCTTGCGAACGTTCCCGCTGCTGCCGAGGCCGCGGCGGCAGGCGAGCTGTGCCTGGGCACCATCGATGCCTGGGTGGTCTGGACGCTCACGGGCGGCGCGGAGTTTCGCTGCGACTGGTCCAATGCCAGCCGCACGCAGCTCTTTGACCTGCGCCGTGGCTGCTGGAGCGAGCCGGTGTGCGAGGCCTTTGGCATCGACGTGGCCTGCCTGCCGCAGGTGACCGATTCCGATGGCCTGTTCGGCATGACGGATCTGGGCGGCTTTTTGCCAGCGCCCGTGCCCATTCACGGCGTGCTGGGCGACAGCCACGCGGCCTTGTTCGCGCAGGGCTGCCACAGCCGCGGTATGGCTAAGGCGACCTATGGCACCGGCAGCTCGGTCATGATGAACGTCGGCGACGAGTTCGTTGCCAGCTCGCACGGGCTTTCGAGCTCGCTCGCATGGCGTATGGACGGCGTGACCGAGTACGTGCTCGAGGGCAACGTGAGCTACGCCGGTGCTGTCAAGACGTGGCTGCGCGACGATCTGGAGCTCATCAACAATCCCGAGGAAGTCACCGACCTGTGCTACGCCGCCAATCCGGCGAGCCGCGTCTACTTTGTGCCGGCGTTTACTGGTTTGGGCGCGCCGCACTGGGCGAGTGACGCCGAGGGCTGCGTCTTTGGCATGACGCGTACCACGGGTCGCGCGGAGTTCGTAAAAGCTGCAGACGAATCGATTGCCTATCAAATCTTTGACGTAATTGACGCAATGGTCGAGGATTCTGGCGCGGCACTTGCCGAGCTTCGCGTTGACGGCGGTCCCACGCGCGACGCGTACCTGATGCAGTTTGAGAGCGACTTGGTTGGCTCGCCCATCCGCATCGCGAGCAATGACGAGATGAGCGGCCTGGGCGCGGCCTGGGCCTGCGGTATTGCGCTGGGCATGTACGCGCGCGATGTCGTCGACGTCTACGGCGCCCGCGGCATCGTGGAGCCGTCGATGCCCGCCGACGAGCGCGCCAAAAAGATCGCCGGCTGGCGCCACGCCGTGAAATCAACGATTGCCTACACAGCCTAGAATGGTTTTTCTGGGACGGGGATTAAAAAATCATTGGTCCTCGTCCCAGGTAGTCAATTTGGGACGGGGCTTTTTTGACTGGTATGATTGGTGCGACCATTCGAACCAGCTAAAAGAGCCCGTCCCAATTTGACTATCGAGAGGATCTGCCATGGAGCGCATCGCGAGCTTTTCCGT
>CABUZF010000367.1 GCA_902495985.1 uncultured Collinsella sp. | reverse complement strand
CGCCGATGCCCGCCGTTGCCTTGCGGGCATCCTCGATACGCCGGCCGACGAGGAATCGCCCGCCATCCACGCTACGCATATCCTGTTCGCCTCGGCCGCGAGTGTCCTGCTGCACTTGCCTTCCCCGTATTCTGCCGAAGAGTTTTATCCACTTGTGGCGCATCTGCCCGAAGGTCTGCGCCTGTTCGCCAGCTACGTGATGGCGCACGCCTTGTACCTGCGCGGCGAATACGGCCGCAGCCTAGGCATGGCGGAAAATGCCCTGATCATGAAACAGGGAAGCTATCCGATCTCGGAACTGTTCCTGCACCTGGCAGCTTCCATGGCATGCATGAGTCTCAAAGACGTCGACGCCGCAAAAACGCACTTCGGAGCCGCTTGGGACATTGCGCGTCCCGACGGCCTTATCGAACTCATCGGCGAACACCACGGCCTTTTGCAGGGGCTTATCGAGGCGTGTCTAAAAACGCGATACCCTGACGACTTCGCGCGCATCATCGAGATTACGTATCGATTCAGCTACGGTTGGCGGCGCATCCACAACCCCGATTCGGGCGAGGACGTGGCCGACGATCTAACGACCACGGAATTCACCATGGCCATGCTCGCCTGTCGTGGGTGGACCAACGCCGAAATCGCACGCCATATGGGAGTATCGCCGGGCACCGTCAAAAACCGCCTATCCGGCGTATACGCAAAGCTTGGCATCGGCACACGCACCGAGCTGGTCGCGCATATGTTACGTTAGCGACCGGACTGCCAAGCGAATCGAACGCATTCCGGAACCCGGCGCTTCGCTCGATCAATTTGGACATTTTGACCCTTGAACGGCACTACCGCTACGGGGCGCCTTCTCGCAAAATTGGATTATTTCCACCGATACTTGCGGGATGGGAGCCCAAGATGCTTGATCGCCGTTCGTTACTTGTTGCCGGAGCGTCCTCGTTAGCGAGCATTATGTTGCCGCGCGTGCCGGAAAGCGCAAACGCCTTCATATTGCCGTTCGCGCCCACCGAAGCCCATGCCGACGAAAAAGACCCCTTCAGGGTGCTCGTTCTCTCACGCACCATGTTCGGCGTGGTCGTGGTCGACGTCGCCAACAAGAATACGCCTATCGCAGGCGCCAAGGTCACGCTCACATCGCGCTATGCCGCAGGCAAGCAGCTCACCGCCACGACCGATGACGAAGGCACGGCCATCTTTGAGGTCGCGCCGCTCTCAGAAGGCTACGTGGACGAGGCGACGCTTCTCGACGCGTACGACTTTAACGGCGGCATCTCCATTAGCATGGCGGGTTACCGTGATGTCGAGATTCCCCTCGCGCGCGTCCAAGGCGGCACTGCCATAACCGCGCCCACGCGTCCGCTTTCCGACGGCGAGCCGTACTTCCGCCAGCTCACATTCGACGAATGGGACATCCAGTACGCCGATGCTACGTTCATGGCATTGCCGAAGGACGACACGGCAAACGAGCAGCCCGATACGCACGCCTTTACCGTGCAGGCACATCTGCCACAGGGTGGACAGGCAACGCTGCACATCAACAAAGTGACGCCTGCCGCGGGCAGCTCACCCGAAACCGTCACGCAGATTGGCCAAGTCAAGGCCAGCGCATCGGGCGCGGATAATCTGGTGATGTTCACACTCGAAGACAAGTTCCTCGATGCAGCTTCGGGCCTTCTGGAGGAAGGGTGCAAGCTGCGCTTTGTGCTCGACTACCAGGGCAAAACCTACACGCTCTCATCCCCCATGACCGTTGTCACCGCGCCGGCCGCAAAGGCGGAATCGGGCT
>CABUZF010000366.1 GCA_902495985.1 uncultured Collinsella sp. | reverse complement strand
TATGACGCGATCGCCTTTATGCGCCAGAGCGGCGAGGCGGACGCGGTGCTCGATGCCGTCGTCGCCGGAACTCCGCTGCTCGGTATCTGTCTGGGCCTTCAGCTATTTTTTGAGCGCGGCAACGAGGGCGTGCCTGCGGACGAGGGCGCGGTTGCCGATGGCAACACCACCGAGCAGGCTGGCGGTCCCTGGGTCGATGGCCTGGGTATTATGCGTGGCTCGTGCACGCGCTTGGAATCGAGTCGCCTGAAGGTGCCGCACGTGGGCTGGGACCAGGTACACATGACGCCCGCCGGTGCGGCCGATCCGCTGCTTGCCGGTTTTGCCGAGGGTGCCAACATGTACTTCACCCACAGCTACGCGGTGGCCGACGATGCCGATGCCGCCGATGTGCTGGCGCGCACGCACTATACGCGGAGCTTCCCGTGCATCGTGCGCCACGGCAACGTGTGGGGCTGCCAGTTTCATCCCGAGAAATCCTCCGCGCTGGGTCAGCGCATCCTTAAGAACTTCGTCAACATCGTCGAGGAGGTTGGCCGATGATCCTGTTTCCCGCAATCGATCTGATCGGCGGCAAGGTCGTGCGCCTTGAGCGTGGCGACCGCAGCCGCTGCAAGGTATATTCCGACGACCCCGTGGCCGTTGCTCGCTCGTTTGCCGAGCAGGGTGCGAGCTGGGTGCACGTCGTCGACCTGTCCGCTGCCTTTGGCGAGGACGAGGACACATGCGCTGCCAACTCGGCGGCGATTAAGGCCATCTGCGGCGTCGACGGTCTGTCCGTGGACGTGGGCGGCGGCGTCCGCTCGCTCGCGCGCATCGACGAGTTGGCCGGCTACGGTGCGCGCCGCATCGCACTAGGCACGGTGCTCGTGACCGAGCCGGGTTTTGCCGAGGTGGCGGCCCAAGGCTTTGGCGAGTTGCTGGTGGCTGACATTGCCGCACGCGACGGCCAGGTCAAGGTGAACGGCTGGCGCGACGGCGCGGGCGTGGCACTCGACGATGCCGTGGCGCAGCTTTCCGAGCTGGGTTTTAAGCATCTGGTGTATACCGACATTGCGCGCGACGGCATGCAGACGGGCATCGATGTGGCGACGTATCGCCACGTGGCCGAGGTCGCGGGCTTTCCCGTCGTGGCGTCGGGCGGCATCTCGACGCTCGACGACATCCGCGCACTGGCCGCGGTGGGTGAGGGCGCGATTGAAGGTGCCATTACCGGTCGTGCGCTCTACGAGGGCAACTTTACGTTGGCCCAGGCGCTGGCCGCCGCTCGAGGGGAGGAGTAGCCCATGCTTACCAAACGCGTGATTCCCTGTCTGGACGTCAAGGACGGCCGTGTGGTTAAGGGCGTCAACTTTGTGAGCCTGCGCGATGCGGGCGATCCGGTGGAGTTGGCGCGCGCCTACGACCGCGAGGGTGCGGACGAGGTCGTCTTCCTGGACATTACCGCCACGAGCGATAACCGCGCGACGACCATCGAGATGGCGGCGCATGCGGCCGAGGAGCTGGCCATTCCCTATACCGTGGGCGGCGGCTTTCGCGACCTGGCGGGCATGCGCACCATGGTTGCCGCCGGTGCCGACAAGGTGTCGCTCAACTCGGCGGCCGTGCGCGACCCGTCGTTGATTAGCCAGGCTGCCGCGGCGTTTGGCAGCCAGGCCGTGGTCGTGGCGATCGATGCCAAGCGCGTTGGTTTGCCCGGCGCATCCGGTGCCGACAAGTGGGAGGTCTTCACGGCGGGCGGTCGCAACGCCACGGGCATCGACGCGGTGGCGTGGGCCGAGGAAGCGGCTCG
>CABUZF010000365.1 GCA_902495985.1 uncultured Collinsella sp. | reverse complement strand
GCTCATGACGTGTAAGCTATCTGCTATCGTCGCCGTGTGTGACGATTGGGGCATTGGGTGCGAGGGCGACATGGTGGTGTCCAATCGCGCCGATATGCGCCATTTTGTGGCCTGCACCAAGGGATGCCCGGTTATCATGGGACGCAAGACGCTGCTGAGTTTTCCCGGCGGGCGTCCTCTCAAGAACCGCCGCAATATCGTGCTTACGCGCGATATGGGCTTTACCCACGAGGGCGTCGACGTGGTGCATAGCGTTGACGAAGCGCTCTCTGCGGTTGCCGATGAGCTCGTTGCCTGGGTGATCGGTGGCGGCGATGTCTATCGGCAGTTTTTGCCGTACTGCGTGGAGGCCGAGGTCACTCATAACCACTGCGTCCATCCCGTGGACACGTACTTTCCCGACTTGGACGCCGATCCCGCGTGGGAGATTGCGCAGCGTAGCGGGGTCGCGACGATTGCCGCCGGTGAGGGTGACGAGGGCGTCGATTATGAGTTCGTGACGTATCGTCGCATCGAGGCGTAAATCGTCTGGCGTGAACGGTATCATCGGGTTGATTGAATGCATGGGGCGGCGCTTAGCGTCGCCTCGTTTGGTATAGATGTGCTGTAAAGAAGGGTGCGGGCTGGCTGCTATGACTGATGCCGTTGAGGTTCTGCGAATTGATTCGCTCGAGGACGAGCGGCTCGATGCCTACGTGCGACTGACCGAGCGTGAGCTTCGCTGCGTGCTGGAGCCGCAAAAGGGCATCTTTATTGCGGAGAGCGCCAAGGTCATCGAGCGTGCCGTGCGCGCCGGATATGAGCCGGTGAGCTTTCTTCTGGGCGAGCGCTGGCTCGACCAGATGATGCCGCTGTTTGACCAGCTTGTCGTGCGCGAGGGAGCGGGTCCGGTTCCCGTGTTCGTGGCCTCCATGGAGCTCATGGAGCAGTTGACGGGCTTTAACGTGACGCGCGGCGCGCTGGCGGCGTTCCGTCGCCCGCGTCAGATTCCGGTTGATGAGTTCTTGGGCGGCGTCGTCGAGGCGGCGGGGGATCGTCCGGTGCGCGTGTGCGTGCTTGAGGGTATTGTCGATCACACCAATGTTGGCGCGATTTTCCGCTCGGCTGCCGCATTGAACGTTGACGGTATTTTGGTCAGCCCGACGTGCTGCGACCCGCTGTACCGTCGCTCGGCCCGCGTGAGCATGGGCACCGTGTTTCAGGTGCCGTGGACGCGCATTGGCAGCGAGGCTCGTGTGTGGCCGCATGATGGCCTGAGCGCGTTGCACGATGCCGGTTTTTCGTGTGCCGCTATGGCGTTGACGGACGATTCCGTATCGCTGGACGATCCCGTGCTGCAGGAGATTGACCGCTTGGCAATCTTTATGGGTACCGAGGGTGCCGGCTTGGGCGCCAAGACCATTGCCGGCTGTGACCACGCGGTGCGCATTCCGATGGCGCACGGGGTCGATTCGCTTAACGTGGCCGCGGCGAGCGCCGTCGCCTTTTGGCAGCTGTGCCCGCACGTGAGCAATGAGTATCACTACCAGCCGGGTTTGTATCACTAGGCAGTTTTCCGCACCGCGCTCTAATACGGGGTGTTTCGGTCGCCGCCAGTCGGTGCTAAGCTAGTATTGGCTTTGGTCTTAAATTGCCGTTATGTTGTTTGACGTATGCTGGCGGGGAGGGCGTGTGGCTAAGAAATCTACGGCTATCGATGTAACGCAGGGTGTCATTTGGCAACAGCTGCTGTCGCTGTGCGTTCCCATCTTTTTTAGTTCGTTTTTTCAGCAGGCCTACACGCTTATCGGTACG
>CABUZF010000364.1 GCA_902495985.1 uncultured Collinsella sp. | reverse complement strand
CGGATTCCAGAATGGACATAACACCTTCGACAATCCAGCCAAAGCCGGCCACGACCACCACGAGCGTGGTGAGTGTAGCGGCCGAGAAGGCCTGGTTGCGCAGGATCACCACGCCGCCCAGGATAATGAGCAGGTTGGCGATGATGCTCGTAACGCGCCAGCCGGTGGGCAGCAGCGGTTCGAAAACAGCGGTAAACAGCCTGATCGCGGCCGTGATTACAAAGTAGAAGCCCAGGACGGTCGTTAGGAAGACGAGGGACTTGGCGGGCGCAAGCAGCAACGCGATGCCGGCAAGCAGTGCGATGACGCCCGTGACGGCGTAGATCCAGCGCACGGCCTTGATTGCCTTGCCTGCCATGCTTTTCTCGTCAAATCCAAACGCGTTCGATTGCTTGTCATCGTTCTTAAAGATGCCCATGAGGTCTCCTTTCCGCGTGGCGTAAGCCTTAATCGTTACAACCAGTATCGCCTAAAGGCGCTGGCGTAAGGGTCGGGGAGGGCGAAGTGTAACCCAAAGGCCCCGATTTGTTCTCGTTGTTCCCCATGTCGCGTTATTCTATTTAACAGGTGTAGAACATTGCGGCTCTGTTCGTTATTGTCTGCGTTTTAGGTTAGATTTTCTAAGAACAATTGGCTTGTATTGGGGGTCTCTATGAACGAAGCTGTTCCCGCGGCGCCGTCGAGTGCGGAGTCGATGGCAAAGCAAAGCTGTGAAAAGCTTGGCTTGGATACGTTTGATGCGCTGGTTCGTCGCGCTCGCACATGCCGCCGTTTTGACGAGTCCATGCGCGTGCCGCGCGAGTTTTTGCTCGAGCTGGCAGAGCTGGCGCACCTGGCTCCCTGCGGCGCTAATGCTCAGCGTCTGCGTTTTCATGTGGTGAGCGGTGCTGAGGACTGCGCGCGTGTATTTGATGAGCTCGCGTGGGCCGGTGCGCTCAAGGATTGGTCGGGTCCCAATGAGGGCGAACGCCCGACCGGCTACATCGCAGTTCTTGCCGAGCGCACCGTTCCCGGCAAGCCCGCCGCGCCTATCACCGAGGTCGACACGGGCATCGCGGCTCAGACGATGATGCTCGCCGCGCGCAGCGCAACGCCCGAGGTGGCGGCTTGCATGTTCAAGGCCTTTACGCCCCGCGCAATCGATGCCATGGGGCTCGATAACGACAGATACGAGCTCAAGCTGATCATGGCTTTTGGCGTGCCAGCCGAGACACAGGTGATCGACGCGATCGACTCCAACCCGGATGGTTCTATCAATTACTGGCGCGACGAGGCGCAGGTGCACCACGTTCCCAAGCGTCCGCTTGCCGACGTGCTGCTGTAGTTGCGCGCCATTTCGGCGTGATCCGGCGGCAAAACCACCACAAAGGTGCCTGGCCCCTTTGTGGTGGTGCGAGAGGAGGGCGTGTGGCCGATCTGTATTTGGTGCGACATGGGCAGACTGAGCTCAATGTGCAGAACATTTTGCAGGGCTGGCACGATTCGCCGCTTACGGCGCGCGGGCGCGAGCAGGCGCTGGCGACGCGCGCCGCGTTTAAGGCGCGTGGCATCTCCTTTGACCATGCGTATTCGTCTCCGTTGGGTCGGGCGCTCCACACGGCCGAGCTGATCGTTGGCGAGGGTCTTCCCATAGAGCCGGTCGACGACCTGCGCGAGTGGCACCTGGGCTCGCTGGAGGGTACATCAAATCGCGAGATGCCGCCGCAGCCTTGGGGTGATTATCCGGTTGCCTTTGGTGGCGAGTCGGAAGCGCAGCTCCAGTCGCGTATGGTCGCGGCGCTGTCCCACATCATGGCCAGGCCGCAGCACGATTGTG
>CABUZF010000363.1 GCA_902495985.1 uncultured Collinsella sp. | reverse complement strand
TCCGATGCCATTCGCAAGGCCGTGCGCGACTCGCTCTCCAACTTTATCTGGAGCCGTACGCGCACTCGTCCGATGATCATCCCGGTCGTCATGGAGGTTTAGTTTGGCGCGCGGATCTGCACAAAACGCCAAAGGCAATAAGGCCAACAACCAACCGGCATCTGCTAAGGGTGCCGGTTCCCATCTGCGTGCCAATAAGGGCCACGAGTCCGAGTTCGATGATTTCGAGCCCTTGGTCGAGCCCTCGGCCAACCGCGATATCGCCGGCGTGGTCATTGCCGTTTTGGCGATTGCGTCCTTTATTGCCGTGATTTCGCCGGCGACTGCGCCCGTTACGGCTGCGGTTGCCGGTTTCTACCACTTGGGCTTTGGTCTGGGCGCCTACGTGCTGCCGATCGTCATTTTGCTGTTTGCCGCCACGCTCTTTTTAGGCGAGGACTCGCCGCTCAACGCGCGCTCTGTTGCGGGCGGCGCCGTGGTCTTTATTGCCGTCGTCTCCATTCTTTCGTTGATGGTGCCGGGTACGAGCGACTCGTGCGACCTTATGTTCACGCCGCAAAATCTGTCCGCCTCGGGTGGCTACATCGGTGCGTTTATTGCGAGTGCGCTGCAAAATGCCCTGGGTAAGCCTATCGCGATGGTACTCCTGCTGGGCCTTGTCGTCGTGGGCTTGGTCATCATTGGCTTTTCGGTGGGCGGCGTTTTGCGCTCTGCCCGCGACCGTGCGGCAGATTTTGCCGAGCGCCGTCGTGCCGACGTCAACGCGAGTCCGTGGGGTGACGATGAGGCCCTGTCGGTGCCTGGTATCGCCCGTCCGCACCTGAGCATTTTTCGTCAAAAGGGCTCCGATGCGGCCGTGACCACGGTCATGGGCAATGATGTGGACCCGGTTTTGGACGATGACGACGAGGATCCGTTTGTCGACGTGTCCGATGCCGTGGAGGCTGAGCGCGCTAAGACGACGCTGCTGCCGCGCCGTCATGCCAAGAAGAGCAAGGCCACACCCAAGTTGAATACAAGTGAGCCCGATCCGTCTTGGTCCGATAGCGAGATTGAGCTCACCGAGGGCGATGACGAGGACGACGAGGGTCTGATTGAGACCGCAAAGACAACTTTGCTGCCGCGTCGCCATGCAAAGCGCGACCAGGTAACCGGTCAGCTTTCGATGGAAGACGACCCCGATAAGATCGACGAGTCCGAGCCGCCGTTTGCCGTGAATCCTGTCTCGGCAGCACCTCAGATCCCCGACTTCTTGAAGCATCCCAAGGTTGCCGATGCGCCTGCCTTGAGTGCTGTCGAATCGGCTGCGGCTAGCGATGGGGGAGCGGACGGCGGCGCCGCAGATAACGAGGGCGAAGAAGAGGACGGCCTCAAACTTCCGCCACTTGAGATTCTGCATGCCAACCCGCAGTCGGCTTCCTCTGCGTCTTCTGACAAGGAGCTGGAACAGACTGCCGAGTCGCTTCAGTCCACCTTGCTGGAGTTTGGTCGTAGTGCCCGCGTGGTCGGCTGGATCGCCGGCCCCACGGTGACGACCTTTAAGCTGCAACCTGGCGAGGGCGAGCGCGTGAGCAAGATTTCGAGCCTCGAGGACGATATCGCGCTATCGCTTGCTGCCCAGTCCGTGCGTATCTTTGCCCCGATCCCCGGCACCTCGCTTGTGGGTATCGAGATCCCCAATCGCAAGCGCCAGAACGTCAACCTGGGCGACGTGCTTCCCTATGTGAAGGGCGGTCCGCTCGAGCTCGCCATCGGTCGAGATGCCGAGGGTACGCCGGTCGTCGCCGACCTTGCCAAGATGCCCCACCTGCTGATCGCCGG
>CABUZF010000362.1 GCA_902495985.1 uncultured Collinsella sp. | reverse complement strand
TCGCTGGTGCCCTCAAAGACATCCTGCTTGTAGGGATTGCGGCCGAGCTTCTTGGCGCGGTAGGCGATGTAGATGATCGCGGCGACGTTGGCGATCAGTGCGGCGATCGAGACCGCGGTAGCGGCGCCGGGGTCGAGCGTGGAGTGGGTCACAAAGACGGACTCCTCCTGGAAGTACGGGAACACCTGGGCAAACATGCACCAAATGGCCAGCGTAAAGGCGCGGTTCTGGATCCAGCCGCCCTTGTTCCAGATAAAGGCGGCGACGGTGGGCGCCAGCAGCAGCGCAAAGCCGCAGAACCAGGAGTGGGTGGGCAGGCAGTTGTAGGTGTAGCAGAAGTTCCAGATATCGTAGGCGATGATGTAGACCCAGGTCATATCGGGCCACAGCATGTCGGTCTGATCCTCGGAGGCGTAGACGCTCCACCAACCGGTCATACAGAAGATGTTGATGATACCGGCGATGCCGTTGAACACGTTGTTCCAGCCGGCCAGCTGCGTGGCACCTTCGGAGGTGACCCAGGTGGACTCGCCCAGGACAAAGAAGTGATAGGCGCTCTCGAAGTCGGACACGACGGCGATCAAGATGTTGATGGCGACGATCACAAACGGCCACGCGCGGAACCAATGCGCCTTGCCGATCTTTCCCCACTGGTACTTAATGGCAATGAAGCCCCAGCAACCGGCCAGCGCCGCGTATACCTTGGCGTAGTGGAACCAGCTGTTCTGGTACACATGGGTGGGGTTGGTGAGCGCCCACTCGGCACCCTGCGAAACGCCGATGGCGATGGCGACGCAGTAGATGGTCATGGCCAGCGGAGCCACGCCAAAGATGATTGCCGCGCCCAGCTTAGTGCGGCGGCCGACCTCGTTGAGCACGATCAGGCCAATAAAGACCATGGCCCAGCCGGCCCAGTGGATACGGGTATCGCTACCCCAAACATCGAACAGCATGCTGCTCTCCTTTCACACGCCCGCGGCCCCTCTTCTGATCGCGGGCAGTTTGGCCAAATGTCGTCAGTTCTGGGGCTTGCGCTCCGGATACTTGGCGGTATAGCCCTCGATGTGGAGTGTCGAGGCGATGATTTCCTTGACCGTTTCGTCGGGCACATCGGGGTGCGTGCGGATATACATCAAAAGACCCATGATGAGGGTGTAGAACGTCTCGTAGACATGGTCGATGCGTAGCTCATGATGGGCGACAAAATCCACTACGGTGGTGTCGCAGATATACTGCGCCACGCGCTGGACCACGTTGTGCAAAAAGCCGCCGTAGAGCGCGCCGCTGCTCGAGGTAAGCGTGCTCGGCAGCTCGTGGCCGCTGGCGACCAGGCGCTTAAAGAGCGGGGCGACGGTGTCGAGCGCGCCCTCGATATCACCGACGGTGCGGTCGGCGTTCCACCGCTCGAGTTCGGAGATAAAGCCGTCGATCGCCTCGTCCATAACGGCGGTGACGGCGGCGTCCATGTCGGCGAAGTAATGGTAGAACAATGAACGCGTGCAGCCGGCTCGCTTGGTCACGGCCGATACCGATAGGTGGGACACGCCCAGCTCGGAGCTTACGGTGCGCACGGCATCGAGGATCTCGCGACGGCGTTCGTCGCCCGTCAGGCGCTTTGCCGCGCTATCGGATGCGGGGACGGCATCGACCACAGAAGTACCTGCTGTGTTCTTGCCCATGTTTTGCCGCCTTTCATCCTCTTTTGCCTGACCGTTCGCCTAACAGTCTTGAATATTGTTGACGGTTCGTCAATACTATTTTTGACACAATGTCAACAATGGCGGGTGAACGGCATGGGGCATGCCCGGCCTGCAAAAAAAGAGGG
>CABUZF010000361.1 GCA_902495985.1 uncultured Collinsella sp. | reverse complement strand
GCGCCAGGGCGTTGCCGTGAGCTCGGTCATGGAGTCGAACAAGTTGGCCAGGAGTTCCTGGCGTTTGTACGTAACGACGACGATGGCGAGCTTATCGATGGGAGCGGGAAGGGTTGAAGGCATGGGGCAATATATCCTTTCACGCGCGGCGGGCGAGTGCTGCGCGGAAGCTATCGAATACGTCCTTGGGACTGTCCTATTGTAAAGGCTCGGCGCACCTTAGCGGCAAGCTTTGAATAAAACGCAGGAACCTGCCATGGGCCCGCCGCATGACGTGGGGCTGCTTTGCCCGCAAGAGGCTCCATAGATTATATAAACGCCCGCTGGCGCGCTGACCCTTTGATACCATGAAACGACAGGTATTTCCTAAGGAGCACATTTGTCTACTAACGTCTCTGGCAGCCCTGTTCTCTCGCTGCTTATTCCCATTTACAATGTTCAGCGCTACCTGCGCGAGTGCCTCGATTCCGCCCTGGCGCAGACGCTCAAGGATATTGAGATCATCTGCATTAACGACGGGTCGACCGACAACTCGCCGGCGATTATCCGCGAGTATATGGAGCGCGATGGGCGCGTCAAGATGATCGATAAGGCCAACAGCGGCTACGGCGACTCGATGAACCACGGCCTGGAGATGGCGCGTGGCAAGTACGTTGGCATCTTGGAGTCCGATGACTTTATGGCGTCCGACGCACTCGAAAAGCTTGTCTCGGCCGCCGATAGCAATAATGCCGACTTTGCGAAGGCGAACTTTGATTTCTACTGGTCTAAGCCCGAGGAGCGCCGTTCGCTGCACGAGATGTTTAAAGCCAAGGACTGTGGCAAGCCAGTGCACCCGAGCGATACGACGCAGTTCTTTAAGCAAAAGCCGTCGATTTGGTCGGCAGTGTACCGTCGCGATTTTCTTGAGCGCAACGGCATTACGTTCCTGCCGACTCCGGGGGCATCCTTTCAGGACACGTCATTCGCCTTTAAGGTGATCGCGTGCGCCGATAAGGCTGTTTACCTGCATGATGCTGTTTTGTCGTATCGACAGGACAACGAGAATTCCTCGGTCAATTCTTCGGCTAAGGTCTTTTGCGTCAATACCGAGTATGCCGAGATTGAGCGTTGGATTCGAGAGGATTATGCCCGCGACCACGCAAGCGTCGATGTCGCGCGCATGCTCAAGTTCAATCAGCTCATTAAGTACGATTCGTACATGTGGAACTACGTGCGCCTGGCGCCTAAGTTCTATAAGGAGTTCCTGGTGCAGATGGCCAAGGAATTTCAGGCGGCCTTGGACGCCGGGGACTTTTCGCTTGACGACCTCAAGCCGTGGAAGCGCGCAAATCTCGCTGTCATCCTCAAAGATCCTGAGGGCTGGGTTGACGAGCACCCGAGTTTTGCGACGGATGGTGCCTTGGGGCGTGCTAAGTATTACG
This sequence comes from uncultured Collinsella sp., assembly GCA_902495985.1. Lineage (GTDB taxonomy): Bacteria > Actinomycetota > Coriobacteriia > Coriobacteriales > Coriobacteriaceae > Collinsella. Next base: position 402 of record CABUZF010000361.1, on the reverse strand, counting down.
CCTCGGTTGGAGGCCCAGGCGTGGTTGCTGCCTTCCTCATCGAATCGCTGAGGGGGTAGGTCGGCATGGGAGAGGCCTCGTGTCCTAAAGCTACCATTGTCGTCCCCGTTTACAACTCTGCGCGCTCGATTCAGCGATGCCTCGATTCGCTGTTGGCCCAGTCCGAGCGCTCGATTCAGGTTGTCTGCGTCAACGACGGTTCGACTGATGATTCGTTGAACGCGTTGCGCCAGATCGCGCAGGCCGACGATCGTGTACTGGTGATTGACCAGGAAAACGCGGGCGTCTCGTGCGCTCGAAATGCCGGTATCGATGCTGCCGAGGGCGAGACCGTCTTTTTTGTGGACGCCGACGATTACATCGATGCCCAGACGGTCGAGCGCGTGCTGCATGCCATGGAGT
>CABUZF010000360.1 GCA_902495985.1 uncultured Collinsella sp. | reverse complement strand
TCGAGAGCGCTCTTGATGCGATCAGTTACCGACTTCTTACCGGAAGCGACGTCATCGCCCATCTCGTCGGCAAAAGCGCGAAGCAGCTCGCGCTGCTTGTTGGAGAGATTGGTGGGGACGACCACGCGCAGCTGCACGATCAGTCGACCGCGTGAGCCGCCACCGCCGATGCGCGGCATGCCGAAATTGTTGACGCTGACGGTGTCGCCGTACTGCGTACCGGCGGGGACCGTCACCTTGACGACTTCGTCGGGCATAATGCCCTCGACCTCAATCTCGCAGCCGAGCGCAGCCTGCGCAATCGAGATATCGCTCACCAGGTACAGGTCATCACCGTTGCGCTTAAAGCGCTCGTGGTCGGCAACGCGCACGTTGACAATCAGGTCGCCCGAAGGCTCGCCGCGAAGGCCGGCCTCGCCAAAGCCGCTCACGCGCAGCTGGCGACCGGTCGAAACGCCGGCGGGAATATCGATGTCGATCTTTTCATGCGAAGGCGTGCGGCCCTGACCGTCGCAGGTCTCGCAGGGATGGTCGATAACCGTGCCCTCGCCATGGCAGTCAGGGCAAGGCGAGGAAGACTGAACCTGGCCCAAAAACGAACGCTGAACCGTCGTGACGTAGCCCGTACCGTGGCAGCGGCCGCACTGCTTTTCCTGTGCGCCCTCTGCCCTACCGGTGCCGTTGCAGTCCTCGCAAGGAGCAAGGCGGTCATAGCTGATCGTCTTTTTGCAGCCGAGCGCCGCCTCCTCGAGCGTCACCGAAAGCGAGATGGCCATGTCACGTCCGCGACGACGCTCACGACGGCTGCGGGCGCCACCGCCGGCACCGCCGCCAAAGAACGACGAGAACAAGTCGTCCATGCCCATGCCACCAAAGATATCGTTGATATCGACGTAGCCGGAGCCACCGGGGCCGTCGGCAGTGCCGTAACGGTCGTAGTTAGCACGCTTCTGCTCATCGGAAAGAACGGAATATGCCTCGTTGAGCTCTTTGAACTTAGCCTCGGCCTCGGGGTCGTCCGAAACGTCCGGGTGTACGGTACGGGCCTTCTTTAGAAACGCGCGCTTAATCGTCCGCGCGTCGGCATCCTTGTCGACGCCAAGCACCTCGTAGTAATCCCTATTTTCCGACACGACCGAATCCTTCCGACTTTCATTATTGTCACAGTGCGTCCTATACCCAAGCTGGGCCGACCGCAAACAGAGGGTTTGATGTTATTGCATTTGGTACGGCGAGAGCATGGCCCGTTGCGAGCAGCTCGCGAACCAAACTGACACGAGCGCGAACATGAAGCCGTTGGCAAAACCGTTGGCAAACTGCATCGCACCGCGCTTCCACCACAGCAGACTGCGATGAAGCACGCCGTCCGAAAGCACCATGAACAGGCCCATGGTAAACGGAATAAAGCACATCACGGCAAAGGTCGAGAACACGCCCGAGATGGCCGAGAGTACCAAAAACGGCGCCACGATGCCCATAAGGTAAAAACCGGTACGAGCTTTGCCTTCCAAGCGCTCGGCCTCAACATGGGCGCGGCCGACCAGGTCGCCGCCCGCGGCACCGTTGGTGCCAGCATGACCCATGCCGCTAATGCGGACCTCGTCGCCATCGTGCGTGCCGGCAGGAAACTCAATCGTCTGCTCGGAGGTCACACGAGTTCGCCCGCTGCCGCCGCAATCGGGACAGGGGTCAGCGACGACCTTGCCGGAACCGCCGCACTCGGGGCAGACCGACTGGAACGTGCCCGCGCCAAACAGGAAGGACAGGTCGACGTCGATGTGGCCGCGGCCACCGCAGCTCGGGCAGGTATGCGCATGCTCAGACGAAACGGAGCC
>CABUZF010000359.1 GCA_902495985.1 uncultured Collinsella sp. | reverse complement strand
TCGATGAGATCGAGCGCGATGTGGTGGCCTGCGAGGCCGCCCTTGCCGCCGGCGAATCGGTGCCCCCTCATCCTCTGGAGGCTTAAGGGTGGCCGTTACCGCACTGTACGTGCACGTGCCGTTTTGCGCCCAAAAGTGCCGGTACTGCGACTTTGACTCGCGCAGTTTTGCTCCGTGCGACCTGAGCGCTGCGCTCGATGCCTATTTTGAGCAGTTGTACGCGCGCCTCGATGCTTTTGGCAAGGCTGGGGCCCTCGACCAGATTCGCACCGTCTATGTTGGCGGCGGTACGCCGTCGCTGGCGGGGGAGCGCCTGGTGGAGCTGGCGCGGCGTATTCGTGCGTGGTGCGCCCCCGTTGAGTTTACCTGCGAGGCCAATCCCGAATCGCTGACCGCCGAGCTTGCCGCTGCGCTTGCCAAGGTTGGTGTCACACGCGTCTCTCTGGGCGTGCAAACGCTCGATAACGCCGAACTTACCGCCATCGGCCGCATTCACGATGCCGATCGGGCGCTCTCCGCCATCGCGACGGTCAAGAACGCTGGGCTCGACGTGTCGTGCGACCTTATGTGCGGACTTCCCGGGCAGACCGCAGCGAGTTGGAAGCGCACGCTCGATGGCGTGCTGGCGGCGGCTCCGCATCATGTGTCGGTCTACCCGCTCACGCTCGAGGAGGGGACGCCCCTTTATCGCATGGCGTGCCGTGACGAGTCGCTCGAGCCTGATGAGGATTTTCAGGCCGCATGCATGGACGTGGCACGCGAGCTCCTGGGTGCCGCCGGCTATCACCCGTATGAGGTGGCGAGCTACGCGCTCGACAGCCATGAGTGCGCCCATAACATTGCCTACTGGACCGGACGGGGCTACCTGGGCCTGGGGCGTTCTGCCGCGGGCATGCTCGACGCCGCGGATTTCGACCGTCTTGCAGGTTTGTTCCCCGGTGTTTCTTCTCGAGGCGATGCGTACCGCGTGCGTCTGGTGCAACGTGACGATGACGCGACGGCGTTCGAGGCCGAACATCTGTCGCAGCGCGAGGCTGCGGCCGAAGACCTGATGCTCGCCTGTCGCATGACGCGCGGTGTCGCGTCCGACCTGTTGGTTCGCGCGGCTCGTGTCATCCCGGCCGATGGGCTGACAGCCGCTTGCGATCGCGCGCTCGAATTGGGTCTTGCCACTTGGGTGCCTGAGACGCTCGGGGTCCATGAGGGACCCTTTACTTCGGCAGATGTCGTCGCGGGCCATGTTCGAGCTCGTCTGGCGCCGACCCACCTGGGCTGGCTCGATGGAAATGTTCTGTTCGAGCTGTTTTGGGATCTAGCTTAGGCCGCTCGGGTAGAATTACCGGAATATATACGCTGCTGTGAGCAGGAGGTTGCCGCGCATGGCGACGATGAACGAAAAAGATTACTACGAGATTTTGGGTGTCTCCAAGGACGCCACCTCGCGTGATATACAGAAAGCCTTCCAGCAAAAGGCCCGCAAGCTCCATCCGGACGTCAACAAAGAACCGGATGCCGAGGAAAAGTTCAAAGAGGTTTCCGAGGCCTATGCTGTGCTTTCGGACGAGCAGAAGCGTGCGCGCTACGACGCCATGCGCTCGGGCAATCCCTTTGCCGGCGCTCCCACGGCTTCGCCCTATGGCGGCGGTTACGCCGGCAGCGCGGGCTACGGCAATCCCTTTGAGGGCGGCTTTCCCTTTGGTGGCGCCTGGGGTCAGCCGCGTCGCGGGCAGGCTGCCTATAATCCCGAGAACGGCGCCAACGTGGTCGTCGATATTAAGCTCGACGCCAAGGAGGCCAAGGGCGGTGCCCGCAAGACCGTCCGCTACACGCGCTTCGATACCTGTGGTCACTGCGGAGGCT
>CABUZF010000358.1 GCA_902495985.1 uncultured Collinsella sp. | reverse complement strand
TACACTCAACGGGACTCCTTTCGGTCGCGCGGGCGCTGCTCGCGCACGTCATCATAAGCATCATATGCCTCGACGATACGTCCCACCAGGGCATGGCGCACCACGTCGGCACGCTCGAGGTGAGAAAATGCGACATCGTCGACACGGCCCAAAATCTTCTCGACATCCGCCAAGCCACCACGACGGCCCACCAGGTCACGCTGGCTCAGGTCGCCGGTAATCACAAACTTGGAGTTAAAGCCCAGGCGCGTCAGAAACATCTTCATCTGCTCGGGCGTGGTATTTTGGGCCTCGTCGAGCACCACGAAGGCGTCGCTCAGCGTGCGGCCGCGCATGTAGGCAAGCGGGGCGATCTCGATCACGCCGCGCTCCATGAGCTCATCGGTGCGCTCGCGATCCATCATGTCAAAAAGGGCGTCGTAGAGCGGACGCATGTAGGGATCGATCTTTTCCTCGAGGGTACCGGGCAAAAAGCCCAGGTTCTCCCCCGCCTCGACAACCGGACGCGTCAAGATCAGACGGCCCACCTCGTGACGCTTGAGCGCGGCAACGGCGAGCGCCATAGCCAGATAGGTCTTACCGGTACCGGCAGGACCCAAGCCAAATGTGATGGTATGCGAGCGGATGGCATCCACATAGCGCTTTTGCCCGAGCGTCTTGGGGCGAATGACGCGGCCGCGATACGAAAGCAGCACGTCATCGCGAAGCGACGTAGCCTCGTGCTCACCGTCGCGCAAGACGGCCAGGCAGCGAGAGACATCGTCGGCAGAAAGCGTGCGCCCGGAAGCAGCCTCACGAAAGGCATGTTCGAAAAAGCGCGCCACGAGCTCGACCTCGTCAGGGTCACCGCTCACGGCGATGCTGTCGCCACGGGCGACCACATGGGCGCGAACCAAGCTCTCCAGCGCACGAAGGACGCCGTCGCCGGCGCCCAAAACGCGCGAGGGGTCAATACCCTCGGGAACGGTAAGTCTAATCTTCGAGGCTTCCATGAACCTCCCTGCGTGCATGGACCAAGCCGGAATCATCGACTCCGATGATAGCAACATCGAGCAGGCACGGAGCTGTAAGTCCACAGGTATCGTCAAGACGGGCATGATGGAACGAGCCGAGCGTCAGGTTGTCACCATACTCGAGCACGGCACGCTCGACCGTGCCCACGCGACGACGAGCGTCGGCAATAGCGAGCTCCTGTGCGGCGGCCCGCATACGGCGGCTGCGCTCGGCCATAACCTCGGGTGGCACCTGGTCGGGCATGTCGGCAGCAAGGGTACCGGGACGCTTGCTGTAGCGGAACACGTGCATACGCGAGAAACCCACACGGCGGCATAGCGCCAGCGACTCCTCGAATTCCTCGTCCGTCTCACCAGGAAAACCGACGATGACATCGCACGAAAGAGACACCTGGGGCAAGTTGGCGCGAATCATGCGCACCGTATCCTCAAAGGCCTCGGCGCTATAGGGACGGCCCATGCGATGCAGGGTCGCCGTGCAGCCGGACTGCACGGGCAGGTGCAAAAACGGGGCGATACGCTGCGGATAGCGCGCCATAACCTTAAGCAGGCGCTCAGAGATATCCATGGGCTCGACCGAGGAAATGCGCACATGCGGAATAGACGTGCGCTCCATGATGGCCTCGAGCAGCTCATCGATTTCGACATGCTCGTCGGTCGCGCTCTTGCCATCGTAGGCACCCAGGTTCACACCGGTCAGCACCACCTCGGGCACGCCGGCCTCCTGGGCCTCGCGAACTTGCTCGAGCACGGACTCGACGGGCACGGAACGCTCGGGGCCGCGCGCCTTCCACACAATGCAATAGGTGCAGCGATGGTTGCAGCCGTCCTGAATCTTCACGCCCAGGCGAGAG
>CABUZF010000357.1 GCA_902495985.1 uncultured Collinsella sp. | reverse complement strand
TCGAAGGCGCGCAGCGGGTTAAGCTCGGCGCGCTCGCGGCACTCATCGCACATCTCGTCGGCGTGATCGAGGATAAACTGCTTGACCTGCTCGCGATAGGCCGGACGGCATTGGGCATCGCCCATTGAGTTAATGAGTAGACGAAGCTTGGAAAGATCGAAGCCCAGGCGCTTGTAGAACTCCATGAGCATAATGATGCACTCGGCGTCTGCCGCCGGATCGGGAGCGCCGAGCCACTCGATGCCTACCTGGTGGAACTGACGCAGGCGACCCTTCTGGGGACGCTCGCCGCGGAACATGGCCTCGGCATAGTAGGCCTTAAACGGTGTGGAGCCCTGAGGCACCAGGTTGTTCTCCACGACGGCGCGCACCACACCGGCCGTGCCCTCGGGGCGAAGCGCCAAGCGCTGCTTGGGCTTGAGCTTGGTATCGGTACCCTCGGTAAAGACGCGCTCCAGGTTGGCGCCGCTAAACACGCGGAACATCTCCTTGCGAACGACGTCGGTCGACTGGCCGATGCCGTGGACAAACACGTCCACTTGCTCGATCGCGGGCGTCTCGATGGGCTTAAAGCCAAACGGCTCGAACACGCCGGCAGCGATCTGCTGCATCTTTTGCCAGGCGCGCATCTCGGCGCCGATAAGGTCGCGGGTTCCCTCCGCCTTCTGTGCCTGCATGGGCAAACACCTTTCTTTTGTATCGCGTCATAGGTAGTGGTCATTATACGGCACAAACACAAACCGCGGCGGCGCATCTGACCGAACGAGGGTATGGGGGCTCGTTCGGCCAGATGTGCCGCCGCGGTTTGCGATCCGTTTTCCTCCGTCCCCTTCGGATCACGTGATCTGTTGGGGACGGAGGAAAACGGATCATTTCGTGGGCCCGTGGCCGCCCTGGAAGCCGAATGATGGTACGAGCATCCATTCGGCTTCCAAGGCGGCCACGGACAGAACGGGGCGAACAGAAAAGAGCGACTGACGTCTACTCCCCCGCCACGCTTGCGCGCAGCTTGGCGGCGATGGGCTCCGAGGCCAGCAGGAATACGAGCATGACCACGGAGCACGCCAGGCACACGATCCAGGTGCTCGCAAAGGAGCCCGTGGCATCGAACAGCACGCCCGAGACAATGGCGCCCACGGTGCCGCCGACCATCTCGAGCGAGGTGATGGTGCCCGTGACCTTGCCGAGGTCGGCCATGCCAAACTGCTTGGACGCGGCGATGGTAGGCGTGATGGTGCCCATGCACGTTCCGATACCAAAGCTCACAGCGGCGACAATAGGACCGAGGTCCGTCGTCGGGAAGCACAGCGCCACGCAGGCGATAATGCACGCAACGGAGCCAAGGATATTGCCAAAGCGCAGGCCAAAGCGGTCATAGATCGCACCGAGCGAAATCTTGGCAATGACGACGGTAACCATGTAAGCCGAAAGCACGGTGCCCGCCCACAGAGGATCGTGGCCGCCCGTGACGATCTTGGCACCGTTGACGGTAACACTCGTCATGTTGGTGACCTGGTTGGGCAGGATGGCGCCATTGCCCAAGCCCATAAAGAGGAAGGCGACGACAAGCAGCCAAAACGCCGGGCTCTTCTTGATGCGAGACCAGCCAACGTTAACCTCGGGCGCCGTGTGCTCGTCCTTGTCGCCAGCCGTCGAGACGGACGGATCGCCCGGGTTCTCGCCGAGCGGCTTAAGGCCGATCTCGGAAGGCTTGGTGCGGAAGGAATAGGCCGTGATGGGCAGTGCCGCCACAATGCAGACGGCAGCGAGTACCAGGAACGCAGAGCGCCAGCCCACACTCACGATAAGCGAGCTCACGATGGGAGACAGAATAGCGCCGCCAAAGCCCGAGCCCGAAAGTGCGATGGA
>CABUZF010000356.1 GCA_902495985.1 uncultured Collinsella sp. | reverse complement strand
GCCCTGGGACTTTCTCAATGCGGTCTCGGCCCGTGACATGCGCCGTTCGCTCGAGCTCTTCAATCTATTGCCCGCCAAGAGCTACGTGTGGACTTACACATTGCTGTGCGGCCGCATCCGCGAGCTAATCGTCGCCAAGGCGCTCGATGCGCGTGGACAGGGTCGTGAGCTGGCCGCAACGCTCAAGCTCCAGTCCTGGCAGGTCAAGAATCACCTGACCTGGGCACGTCGCTTTTCGATGGCAGAGCTCGTTGCCGCGCTCGAGGGCGCGGTCGATGTGGAGCTCGCTCTGAAGGGTTCGGCCGATTCTCAGACCGCGCTTTTGCTCTGGATTACGAACATCTTGAGAAAATCGTGATGATACCTGCCTATTTGACAAATTCGTTCTATCCCTTTGAGGGGGAGCGTGCTATAGTAGGCGCTTGCATGACCTCACCGTGTCTCAGAGGTGTCATACATTTTTTGCAAGGAACTCGAAAGGAACTCCAGAAGTGGCAAACATCAAGTCTCAGAAGAAGCGTATCCGCACCAATGAGGCAGCTCGCATGCGTAACAAGGCTGTCAAGTCCGAGCTCAAGACGCTGACCAAGCACGTCCAGTCCGCCGTCGCCGAGGGCGACGCCGAGAAGGCCCAGGCTGCCCTCAAGACCGTCACCAAGCGTCTCGACATGGCTGCCGCCAAGCATGTTATCCACAAGAACCAGGCTTCCAACCGCAAGTCCGGTCTTGCCAAGCTCGTGAACAGCATCAACGCCTAAGTTGTAAATTTCACACCACACAGATTACGCGCATAAATGGAGCCTGTTTTATGGAACAGGCTCCATTTTTTGTATCGCTCGGGTAAGATAGTCCGCATGAATACTTCAATTGACATTTCCCACATCCGCAACTTCTCGATTGTTGCGCACATCGACCATGGCAAGTCCACGATCAGCGACCGCATTCTCGAGCTCACCCATACCGTTGACGAGCGCGACATGGAGTCGCAGCTGCTCGACACTATGGATATCGAGCGCGAGCGCGGCATCACGATCAAGTCCAATGCCGTTCGCGTCTCCTATGACGCCGACGATGGCGAGACGTATCAGTTCAACCTGATCGATACGCCGGGCCACGTGGACTTTACCTATGAGGTCTCGCGCTCGCTGGCAGCCTGTGAGGGCGCGGTTCTCGTCGTCGACGCCACGCAGGGCGTCGAGGCGCAGACCGTTTCCAACGCGACGCTCGCCATGAACGCCAATCTGGACATTGTGCCGGCCATCAACAAGATCGACCTACCCTCGGCCCATCCCGACGAGGTTAAGACCGAGATCGAGGATGATCTTGCGATTCCTGCCGATGATGCCGTGTGTGTCTCGGGCAAGACCGGCGAGGGCATCCACGATCTGCTGGAGTCCATTGTCTTTTTGATCTCTCCGCCCAAGGGCGATGCGAACGCGCCGCTCAAGGCACTCATCCTGGATTCGTACTTCGACGAGTATCGTGGCGTCGTCGCCACGGTGCGCATCTTTGACGGCTCCATCAAAAAGGGCGATACCCTGCGCATGATGCAGGCAAAGGGCGACTTTTTGGTCGATGGTGTGGGCGTCAAGCGTCCCGCCGAGACCCCGGTCGACGCGCTGACGGTCGGCGAGGTCGGATACGTGGTCACGGGCCTGAAGGACCCCGAGGCCGTTCGCGTGGGCGATACCCTCACGTGGGCGTCGAATCCCTGCCCCGAGCCGCTTCCCGGCTATCGCGAGGCCAAGCCCATGGTCTACACGGGCCTGTTCCCGATCGACAACAAGGATTACGAGAACCTGCGCGACGCTCTCGATAAGCTGCATGTCAACGACCCGTCGTTGGTGTGGGAGCCCGAGACTTCGGTGGCGCTCGGCTTTGG
>CABUZF010000355.1 GCA_902495985.1 uncultured Collinsella sp. | reverse complement strand
CGCCGTGGGCTCGCGCCGCTTCGACCGCGCCGAGACCGCCATCGGCAACACCATCACGCTCTTTATGGGCGTCTCGGTGGTACTGGCCGTCATCTTGTTTGCACTATGCCCGCAAATCGTGGCGCTCATTGGCACGCCGCCCGAGGCGGTCGATGGCACCGCCGCCTACCTGCATATCTGCTTTGTCGGCATTCCGTTTATCGCCGCATACAACATCCTCTCGGCCATCTTTCGCGGCCTGGGCGATTCGCGCTCGCCTATGTACGTGATCGGCGTAGCGTGCATCATCAACATCGCACTCGACATTCTGTTTATCGGCCACATGGGGCTCGGCCCCGTGGGTGCGGCGCTCGGCACGGTAACCGCCCAGACAGCAAGCGTTGCCCTCGCGCTCGTCTGGCTCAAGAGCCGCCGCACGAACATCCACGTTAAGCGCAGCGACCTGCGCCCCCAGCCCGAGGTGCTCGGCAGCATTCTTAAGATCGGCGTGCCCGTGGCCGTGCAGGACGGCTGCATCCAGGTGGCGTTTATGTTTATCACCGTCATCGCCAACCATCGAGGGCTCGTTGACGCCGCTGCCGTGGGCCTGGTCGAGAAGATGATCAGCTTTTTGTTCATCGTCCCGAGCTCCATGGGCGCCACCGTCAGCGCACTCACAGCGCAAAATGCCGGCGCGGGCAAGGGCGACCGCGCGCGCCAGGTACTCAAAGACGCCATGACCATCTCGGTAGTGTACGGCTGTCTGATCACAACGCTGATGTGGCTGGTGGCACCGGCGTTTATCGGCTTTTTTGCCAAGGACGCCGCGGTGGTCGCGGCCGGCACCGGCTATATGCGCAGCTACATTTTCGACGCAATCTTTGCCGGCATCCACATTTGCTTTAGCGGCTTTTTCGCCGCGTATGGCAAGAGCTACATCGGCTTTGCGCACAACGTGCTGGCCGTAGCGCTCATTCGCGTGCCGGGCGCGTGGCTGCTGTCGAACGCCTATTCCGATACGTTGTTTCCCATGGGTATCGCCTCGCCGTGCGGGTCGATTTTGTCGACAGTCATCTGTGTTGTCGCGTTTACCGTGCTCAACCGCCGCGGAGCTTTTGACAAACTGATGGCGTAGCGGGGCAACGCAAGCCTGGCGCCCCTCCCCGACCCTATTGAAAGGAGCGGTCCTGTAATCGACATGCCAAGTGAACATACCGAGGGCCTGCTCCGCATTGGCGAGGTGGCGCGCCTGTTTAACCTGAGCGTGGGCACGTTGCGCCATTACGAGCAGATGGGTCTACTGGACCCGGCGCACATCGATCCGGCGAGCGGGTACCGCTACTACGGATCGCGGCAGCTCTCCACCCTCAATACCATCAGCCACCTGCGCGTTCTCGATTTGTCACTCGCGCAAATCCGTGATTTTGTGACCACGCGCGATGTGGACCTTATGCAGCGGCAGCTGGCTCAGCAGCAGGAGCTCATCGAGCGCAAGCGCCGCGAACTGGAGCGTGTGTCGCGCAAGATCGATAACCGGCTTGCGCTGCTTCACGATGCCCTGAACACCAAGCTCGACACCATTTGCACAATCGATGTGCCCGAGCTCCGCTGCGTCGTGTTGCGCGAACGCGTCAACCCAACCGATGCCTATGCGCTGGAGTGGCAAATTCGTCAACTGCAGAAGGGCCAGCACGAGACCTTTGTCTTCTTGGGCAACTTGGGCGTTGGGATCAGCGCCGAGCGCCTCGCCGCCGGCGACTTTGATGGCTACGACGAGGTCTTTCTACTACTCGATGACACCGATGATTACGTGGGCGACGTCGAGACGCGATCCACCGCGCGCTGCCTGGCCATAAGCTTTCGCGGCACGCACGGGCAGGCAGGCACGCGCTATGAGCAGCTGCTCGGCT
>CABUZF010000354.1 GCA_902495985.1 uncultured Collinsella sp. | reverse complement strand
TCCTCGCGCTTGGCAATGACTGTCAAGCCGGCTCGCTTACCCGCGGTAATGCCCGGAACGGAATCCTCAACGCAGCAGCAACAATTCGCGGGCAGCCCCAGCAGGTCCAGCGCATGCAGGTAGATGTCGGGCTCGGGTTTGCTCTCCTTAAACTGCTCGCCGCTCACCACATACTCAAAGGCATCCGACAGCCCGCACGCATTGAGCACTTCCTCGATGCTAACCATGGGAGACGAGCTGGCAAGCGCCACGCGAACGCCACGGCGCGGCAGCTCTCGAATCGTATCCACGGCGCCTGGGTTAATCAAAGCCTGATAGTCGCGCGGACGCTTATGCGCCCACTCGTCCCAACGGGCCAACGCTTCCTCGCCAGTGAAATGCCCCTTACCGGCGCGCTCAAACCAATCGACCAGCATATGCAGGAAGAACTGATGCGAGGTACCGACCTGCCCATTCAACTCCTCTTGAGTCAGGTTAAGCCCAAGCTCCTTGGCAAACGCGGCAGTCTCGCCCAAGTAGTAATACTCGGTATCGACAATGACGCCGTCCATGTCAAAGATAACGGCGTCGAACGGAAATGCGGACACGGCACCCTCCCTAACAAAAGGACGCCCGCGAGCAGGCGCCCGAATCATGCATTAATCGACGATTCTAGCCCAGCAGCTTATCCAGCGCCACCGCAATACCATCTTCGTTGTTATTGGCGGTCACCATCTGGGCTACAGCCTTAACCTCATCGACGGCGTTGCCCATGGCAATACCGGTGCCGGCCCACTCAATCATGGACTTGTCGTTCTGGCCGTCGCCAAACGATACGACCTCACTGGCATCGATGCCGAGCTTGGGCAGGGCACCCTCGAGCGCACGGGCCTTGTCGATACCGGGCGCCGTGTACTCAAAGTACCAGTCGGCCGTAAACATGCCCGAAAGCGTCTGGGTAAAGGGCGCATACATCTCCTCGTAATGCGCCTGCAGGTAGGCCGGATCGCCCGCCGTCAGCAGCTTGTCCACGGGATAAGCGTCCACAACCTCATGCAAGCTCTCGACCTCGCGAATCTTAAGATCGCACGCATCGCGCTCATACTTGACGATATTCTTCTGCGAGTCGTCAGGCAGCGTGATCATGCAATGGTACGAATCCTCGATGTGCAGATTACGACCGAGCGAAATCATAGGGATCACGTCAAAATTACGCAGGTGATCAATCAGGCGATGCAATTCGTCGGCAGGCATAGCCTGATCGAACAGCACCTCGTCGGTCTGGGCATCGACGACGTGTGCGCCGTTAAAGGCCACCAGCAGACCGTCATGGTTTTGAAGGTCGAGCTCTTGCGCCAAGGCGTGCAGTCCCCATGCGGGACGGCCCGAAGCCAAGATGAGCCTAATGCCCGACTCCTGCGCCGCGAGCAGCTTCTCGCGCGTACGCGGGCTGATGACCTTTTGGTCGTTGGTGAGCGTACCGTCGATATCCATTGCGATGGCTTTGATTGCCATATATGCCTCCCTGTCATTGAACAACCTTGTCTGAGCCATCATACAGAACACCCACGGCGGCTCTGTCTGCAACAGGTAAAAAGTCATATTGTCCCGAACATGAACGGGACGCCATCTCGGGGCTCAACCGTTCCAGTCAAACGCTGAGCCACCACATGCAAAGCTGGCGACGCCAAGCACGACCGTTCCACGAACCTCGTTTCATCCCGTAGAAAAGAAATTTCAAAATTAGTCTTGTCAAATCAGCAAAACGAACGTACTTTAAAAATGACCGCTCTGGTGGTCATCGTTTGATCGAGCATATTCAGTTTCAGTTTTCAGCGTGTAAGAGAAGGAAGATCGGCAAAGTACAACCCCAAACGCAATGACAACTTAATGAGGTAACTGCCACATGTGAGGC
>CABUZF010000353.1 GCA_902495985.1 uncultured Collinsella sp. | reverse complement strand
GGCCATCTTGTGGATGGCATTGTCGCCGCGCTCAGGCGCAGAGCCGTGGCAGGAGACGCCGTGCATGTCGACGCGGATCTCCATGCGGCCGCGGTGACCGCGATAGATGCCGCCGTCGGTGGGCTCGGTGGAAATGACGAACTCGGGCTTAATGCCGTCCTTGTTGTAAATGTACTGCCAGCACATGCCGTCGCAGTCCTCTTCCTGGACGGTACCGACGACCATGATCTTGTAGCCCTCGGGGATGAGGCCCATGTCCTTCATCATCTTGGCAGCATAGGTAGCAGAAGCCATGCCGCCCTCCTGGTCGGAGCCGCCGCGGCCGTAGATGATCTCGTCGGTCTCATAGCCCTCATAGGGATCGGCGTCCCAGTTCTCGATGTTACCGATGCCGACGGTGTCGATGTGGGAGTCGATGGCGATGATCTTGTCGCCCTCGCCCATAAAGCCCATGACGTTGCCCAGGCCGTCGACCTTGACCTCGTCATAGCCAAGGCTCTCCATCTCGGCCTTGATGCAGGCAACAACCTCACCCTCCTCGCAGGACTCAGAGGGGTGGGAGATCATAGCGCGCAGGAAGCGAGTCATATCAGCACGGTGAGACTCAGCAGCGGCCTTGATAGCGTCGAAATCGAGTTCTTTAGCCATTGTTCATAACCTTTCAAACGAAGGAATCTACCTGTGAGGTGGCGGAGCGATACCTATTTACTCCGCCCCAACGATTAGCAAGTGGGATATTCGCCTTCCCAAACAATGCGGCGATACTGGTCGGGATCGGTATCGCCCTCGGTGGAGAAGCAGAGCACGGAGCTCGTCTTGTCCAGGCCGATGAGCTCCTTGAGCTCGGCGTACTCGGGATCGAGCATGAGGGTCTCGACCAGGCCGGTGGTCACAGCGCCGGACTCGCCGGAGATGACGCGCGGGTCGCCCTTCTCGGGAGCGCCCAGGGTGCGCATGCCGCGAGCGGTGACCCAGTCGGGGCAGGACACGAAGGCGGTGGCGTGGTTGCGCAGGATATCCCAGCCCAGGATGTTGGGCTCACCGCAGCACAGACCGGCCATGATGGAGGGCATGTCGCCGTCCACGATGCGCGGGTCACCGTCGCCGGCGGCAGCGCCCTTGTACAGGCAGGCGGCAGGCGCGCACTCAACCACGACGAAGGTGGGCGGGTTATCGGGATACAGGTTGGTGAAGTAGCCCACCACGGCGCCGGCCAGCGAGCCCACGCCAGCCTGGACAAAGACGTGCGTCGGGCGGTTGATGGCCATCTCGCGCAGCTGCTCGGCAGCCTCGGAAGCCATGGTGCCGTAGCCCTCCATGATCCAAGACGGAATCTTCTCGTAGCCCTCCCAGGCGGTGTCCTGAACGATGACGCCGCGCTCGCAGGCATCGGCCTCGGCGGCGGCCATGCGCACGCACTCGTCGTAGTTGACCTCTTCGATGGTCACCGTGGCACCCTCGGCGGCAATGTTATCGAAGCGGGGCTTGGTGGAACCCTTGGGCATGTGCACGACGGCCTTCTGGCCCAGCTTGTTGGCAGCCCATGCCACGCCGCGGCCATGGTTGCCGTCGGTGGCGGTAAAGAAGGTGGCCTGGCCAAAGTCCTTGGCAAGCTGATCGGAGGTCAGGTAATCGAAGGTGCACTCGGCAACGTCCTTGCCGGTCTCGTCGGCAATGTAGTTGGCCATGGCAAACGAACCGCCCAGAACCTTAAAAGCGTTGAGGCCAAAGCGATAGCTCTCGTCCTTAACGCACAGGTTGGACAGGCCCAGGCGCGCGGCCTGGCCGTCCAGGCGGGCAAGCGGAGTGACGGTGTACTGGGGGAACGACTGGTGGAAGGCACGGGCCTTCTTCACGTGGTCGAGGCTCATGATTCCCAAGTGCTTGTCATCGCTCTTGG
>CABUZF010000352.1 GCA_902495985.1 uncultured Collinsella sp. | reverse complement strand
GTGGTGCCCCAGTGACCGACCAGACGGTGCTTAACGTCCGGACGACCAAAGTCGCGCACCTCACCGGTTTTCTCATCAACAAAGTCGGTGCGCATCAGCGGGTTAGAGCGAAGGTAGATCTGACCGACGGACAGATAGTTCGATGCGCGCCAATACAGATCGACGCCCTCGAGCTCGGAAGCCGGCACCTCGTGTCCTAGCTTTTTCCACGGCGTCCCCAGTGTTTTAGCCATTGTTTATGTCCCTTCGCTGTGCGGTCACCCTCCGATACGGCAACCATTCGTTGGGACTAGTATATTTGCTAAAACGTTTTATCATGGTGAAAAAACGTTTTATCATCCTTATCAATCGCATCGATCAACAAAACGCGACATTCACCTGCGGCATTGCCTGTCACAGGTGCTCCACATTCAGTCTCTGCAAATTGATAAACGTGTTTAGTTGTGTTTAGTAAGCTTGAGCACGCTGCCCTTAACGATAAGTGCCGGCTCCAGGACGACCTCTTCGGCACGCCTACCGCCCCTACCGGCAAGACGCTTGGACATGCAGCCAAAAGCATGCTCCGCAAGGACACCAGGATCCTGCTCAATGGCGGTCAGTGCCGGCTCAAAGAGGACGTCTGCCGCCGAGTTGTCATAACTCACCACCGAGATATCGCCCGGGATGCTCTTCCCCATCTCGTGCAAGCGCTTGAGCAAACCGAGGGCAATGTTGTCCGAGCTTGCGAACACGGCGGTGGCGTCGGTTGCGAGTACCGCCTCCGAGGCCTCGTATGCACTCGGAATGTAGTACTCGCTCTCAAACTCCAAACGTGCGTCGATAGGCAGGCCAACCTCGCGCAGCGCGCGCTCATAGCCGGCAAGTCGCTTACGCCCCGTATTGGAACGGCGCGCGTTAACCAAGCAGGCAATGCGACGGTGGCCCTGCTCGATCAGATAGCGAGTGGCCATGTAGCCACCCATCTCGTGGTCGAACATCACCTTGTCGCACTCGAGCCCCTCAATGGCACGGTCGACCATCACGGCAGGGATAGGCAGATGGCTGACTTCTTCGCGCAGGGCGCGGTCGTCGGAGAACTCGTCGCCTACGACCAGGAAGACGCCATCAACGCCGCGCGTCACCAGCTGGCGCAGCAGCTCCAGATCGTCATCGGCGCTTCCGCCCGAGCTGGTAATGAAGAGCGCATAGCCGTCCTCGCGGCAGCGCTTTTCCAGGCTACCGGCGAGCGAGGCAAAAAAGCGGCTCTCGATGTTAGGGACGATAAGGCCCAGCGTGCGCGACTCGCGCATGACCAGACTACGCGCAATCTGGTTAGGAACATAGTGGTTGCGCGCCGCGACCTCCTTGATGAGCTTGCGGTTTTCTTCCGAGATGCGACAGGGCCGATTATTGAGAACAAGCGAGACCGACGAGGGGGAAAGCCCCACCTCCTGGGCGATCTGCTTGAGGGTGACTTTGTTGGCCATCTCGCTCCTTCCGGGTTTACGCGCAATCTCTTGAAAGTATAGCGACTGCCCATCTACCTCGGTGATAAACACTTTACCAATCCGGTGGACGGCTGTTTTATCGCCGCCAGCGCACCAAATCCGTCCAGGTGGGGTATATTGCAATCGATCGATGACAACAACCACCAAAAGGCGGATATTCGTATGCACGAGAATGACTTTTTTAACGAGGACCTGCTCTGCGCGCTCGCTGGCGTTGCCGGCGAGGACAACGTACTCATGAGCGAGCCCATGCGCGAGCACACCACGTTTAAGATCGGCGGCCCGGCCGATGTCTTTGTCACACCCGACACCGAGCAGGGCCTCGTCGCCACGCTCGATACCTGCTATCGCTGCGATCTGCCCCTCACCATCGTGGGCAACGGCTCCGACCTGCTCGTCGGCGACAAGGGCATCCGCGGCGTTG
>CABUZF010000351.1 GCA_902495985.1 uncultured Collinsella sp. | reverse complement strand
AGGAGTTTATCATGCATCTTGCAGATGACCCCAAGACCGACGCCATCTCCGCAGGCATCAACCTGCGCCATGTCGGCACCAAGCGCATCATGAGCCGACTGGACGTTCAGATCCTCACCGGCATCGGACAATCCAGCGCCATCAAGCTCATGAAGTCCACCCACCACTGCTTTAGCATCGCCAACCAGTACTTCGTCATGGAAGAGGACCTGTTCGACTACTTCCACAAGCTGGCAGAGGGGGCGAGCGAGTAATGCAGCGCCCGAACGTCAATCCCCTCGTCTTCGAGCTTGATGTGCTCGACGAGCACGTCCACGCCCTTCAGGAAGACAAACCCATCGCCTCCTTCGGGCTCGACGCACTCAACAGCGTCCTCGGCGGTGTCTACCCCGGGCTCAACTACGCAATCGGGACCGCCCCGGGCAAGGGCAAGACGACACTGGCACTCCAGGAGGCCGACAAGCTCGCGGCAGACGGGCACCCGGTAATCTACGTTTCCGCCGAGCTTCCCGCGCACAAGCTGATCGAGAAGAGTCTGGCGCGTCTCAGCGACGGCAAAGTCGCGTTGTCCGAGGTCTCCAGCTGCGCGACCCAGAATCACCCTAAGCACACGACTTTCGAGGCTGCACTCGACAAATATCGCACCCAGATCGCCCCCAATCTCTGCATCACCGGCCCGCTCAACACCGTGGAGCTCTCCAACCTCGTCGGGCTGGTAACACGCGAGCGCGGCGAGGTCCCCATCGTCTTCATTGACTACCTCCAGCTCCTCGCCTGCGGCGTCACGGCGGACCAGCAGTTCATCGACGAGCGATTGGCTATCACAGCATGCGTGAAGGGCCTCCGCGAAATCTCGAACCTCTATGGCTCTCCCGTCATCGCACTGAGCTCGACCACTCGCAAGTCCTACGATTCCGGAAAGTCGGCCAGGCCCAACCTCGCCATGTTCGGTGGTTCCTCCGCTGTCGAGTACGGCTTTGACTCGGTGCTCTACCTCGCCGATGACAATGACAAGCCCGAGTGGCCCTACGAGTCTCCCGCAACCGGCACGCCCCTCAAGCTCGTCGCCCTCAAGAACCGCTACGGCACGCTGGGCGAGTCACGGCTCGACTTCGACGGTGCGCGCGCCACCTTCCACGACAGGGGCTAGCCCATGCGTGGCAAAGCCAAGACCGCGCATATAAACGTCCGCATGACCGAGGAGGAGCGTGCCGCCATCACGGTGCGCTCCTCCTCTTTTGGTATGGCCCCATCGACGTTCATGCGCGAAGCCGCCCTCCTCATCGGTGAGAAGCCCGTCAGGATCGCCGACGAGGCGACGCTGCGGCAGCTTCTTCATCAGATGAAGAAGCAGGGCGGAAACCTCAACCAGGCCGTTCGCACCGCAAACGCCTATGGCGTGGATACGCAGACGGCCCAACAGCTCGCGGAGGCCGTCCGTCTGGTATCGAGCACGGCCTCGCAGCTATCGAACCTCATCTCCAAGAATCGAGAATGATCATGAAAACCAAGATGCCCACAGCGCTCATATCATCTCTTCTCCTAGCGATCCTCGCATGCCCCATCCTCGCCGTCCCCGTCGACGATTTCGTCGCCGGGACACCGTTAGGCGCGGCTGCGATTCCGTCGTCGTTCGGCGTGGATACCGTCCTCGGCTGGTGGCTCACGGGTGCGTTCACTGCTTGCCCGCTCGGAACCCTGCTGACCTTCCTCCTCGCCTTTTGCATCTGCGCTCTCATCGCCTACTCGACCACCCTCAACGCGAGGGCCGAGGACGGCGGCGTGCTCGGCGACGCCCACGTCAAGACGGGTCGCGAGGTCATAAAAGGGTCCATGACCTGGGACGGCTCGACGAATCCCTCGTCACGTGGGTTCGTCTATGGGTTCACCAAGTATCACGGCAAACCCTGCTATCTCT
>CABUZF010000350.1 GCA_902495985.1 uncultured Collinsella sp. | reverse complement strand
CGGAAAGTGCATCCCACTCTGGGCGGTCGAAGTGGGACACACTTTCCCAAAGGCGCTCCAACGGGAAATTGCGTCCCATTATTCGGTCAAGAAATGGGATGCAGTTTCCCGATGAGGCACTCGACGGAAAATACATCCCAGAAATGGCCTTTGAGCTGGGATAAGATTTCCGCGGCATCTCGGATTCTCAAAAATGAGACACGCCGTTGGCGAAAATGAGACACGTGATATCGGGCATCGGATGTATCATTTGCAAAAATGAGTCCACTCCACTCGAATAAAGCGAGGTCCCTCATGTACGTTCCACGCCCCCGTATCCGTAGGCTGTCGAAAATCCCGCTTGTTGGGACGGCGGCGCTTGCTGCGTTGATCGCCACGAGCGTCGCCTGCTTCACGGCCACGCCCCAGGTTGCCCAGGCGGCAGACGCGCCCGCAATCACCGATATGACCGAGCAGGATTATCAAGCCCTGGGTCTGGGCACGAGCGAGGACATTCCGGCCGATACCGTTGGCCCCTATTCCACTGATACCCCCACGACGTTTGCCACGCGCAGCGAGGTCTATATGGCAGCTAACGGTAGCCATGGCAATCGCTACACTCTGCGCGACAAGCTCGAGAACGTCGAGCGCGGTGACATTGGCGGCAGCAGCAAACTCACCGATGGCTATGGAAGTGTGTGGGCGCCGCAAAGTTCTGGCAAAACGTCAACAACTTCGATACGAACAGCGATCTCTACAAGCATAGCGACTACGGTGGCGGCACCTGGTCGTACCTAAGCAACAATGAGTCCTCAACAGTACTCGCCAACGACAACAACGGTTTCTCGGGCATTCACGCCACGAGTGTTGAGTTCTGCAGCGACGCCAGCACGGGCAAAAAGAGCCGCGTTGCCGAGCTCCGTGCCTACGGTGACAGTTCCTCCACGACGATTGACGGCAAGTCATACGCCGGAAAGGTTGAGCTGGTCCTCTACTCGTTTAGCAACGGGCGTACGCGCACTCTCGACACACACCTGCCGGTGACGGTCAACACTAATATGATGTACGAAGGCCGTTTTAAGTACCTGGATGCCGGTTACCTGCAAGAGCACGACGCCGTCTTTGATGTCGAGGCGGGCGATGTCGATGGCGACGGCGTCGACGAGCTTTTTGTCTACGCGGGCTGCTATGTCGACGAGAACGGCGTGCGCAAGGCTGTAGTCGACATGTATGACTTGGAGGGCGGCAACTGGAAGCAAAGCGTCGTCAAGATCGATGCCGGTAACGCCGCGGACTACACCACGCACAACAAGGGCGGGAACGACTCCTGGACGCAGCTTCAGTCAGCTCCTGTCGTTTCGCTAGCGGCCGGCGACCTCGATCGCGATTTTTGCGATGACCTCGCCATCGTGGTCTCGGCACCCTACGGCAAGAAGAATATTGATAAGTCGACGCATTGCGAGCTGTTTTCGTGGGATGCATCCAAGGGTGCGCTCGTTCATGTCGATGCTCTGGGCGACGCGGGCGCAATCTCCCTCTCCGCGAACGGCAAGACCATGGTCGCTGCGAATGCGACGTTCGGCACGTTTGCCGCCTACGATGAAGAAGGAAAGAAGACGGGTGAAACCGTCACGGGCCTTATTCTTGCGGGCTATGACTGGCAGCGCAGCGCTTTTGATTACGGCGCTTCTGACGGCAGCAAGGGGCTGTACGGCGCGCTGTACCGCTACGCGTATTTTGACTCGGAGTCTGGCGAGTTCAAGCTTTCCGATTGCAAGGAATACAGAGACGGGCTCCTCGCCTCCTATGGGCTGATGCATGTGCCCAACAGCGCATGGAAGGATAGCGCTCAGGATAAGCGCTATCCGTGCACCTTGGCGCCTATTGCCCTTGCCACTGCCAACCTTGACGGCCTGTCCGAGCAGCTGGCGGTCGACGAGG
>CABUZF010000349.1 GCA_902495985.1 uncultured Collinsella sp. | reverse complement strand
GTGGGCAACGTCTACATCCTCAACCAGCCAATGGCGCTGCCGCTCTCCATCGCCACGGCAGCCATCATCTACATTTTCCCGGCAATCGTCGACAAGCCCGAAAAACTCATCCCCTTGCTCGACATCATCTCGGTCGGCATCTATGCGGCAACCGGCGCAGACAAGGCGCTGGTCTACGGCTTTGCGCCCGTCGTTTGCATCATGATGGGCTTCTTCACCGCAGTAGGTGGCGGTATGCTGCGCGACGGCTTTATGGGCGTGGTTCCGGGCATTTTCCAACGCACTAACTTTTATGCCATCGCGGCCATCGCCGGATCGACAAGCTACGTGTGTCTCGTTATGAGCGGCATCATGAGCAATGTCGCCGCGCTGATCGTATGCGTTGTCGTGACCATGGGTCTGCGCTGGCTCTCGCTGCGCTTTGACATCAAAAGCCCCACCGAGGAAGACATCGCACGCTTTTTGCACCGCAAAAAGTAGGTGGCGCGGGCTCATCCTTCGAAATGCAACCGAGAGGTTCTTTTAGAGCGCCTGCGCGTTGGGTACCCTGTTAGATACATGTCGAGTATCTAACGAAGGATTCACTATGCCCTGCAACCCAGCACCGTCGACCCAGCGCCGTAAAGCGCAGGCCCGCATCGTCCTCCTATTCGCACTGATTGCGCTTGCGCTGACCGTACTTCCCACGGCGTCATTCGCCGGCACAGACACCGCGGGCAACGTACTCGCAACCGAAGCTGACTCAAATCCGTCTGGCGCCGAGGGCGACCTGTACTGGGCCGGCCAAAACCTTAACCTGGACGATGCCTCTATCGACCGCGATATTATCGCAGCGGGCGACAGCCTATCGATTCGCGACTGCACCGTAGGCGGAGCCGTTCGCCTGGCGGCGCGCACCGTCGATATCTCCAAAACCGCCATCGATGGCAGCGTGACGGTAGCCGGTCAGCACGTCGTGCTCAACACCGGTAGCACCGCCAACTGTTTTTACGCGATGGGCGAGACGGTTGCCCTGCGCGGCTCCGCCAAGTCGGCAGCACTCGCGGGCAGTACGGTAACTATCGACGGCACCGTCGATGGCGATGTCGAGGTCTGGGCCGACAAACTCATCCTGGGCAAAAATGCCCGCGTCACCGGCACGGTGAACGCCCACGTTTCCGAGGATCCCGAGCGGGCCGGGGGCGCTCAGGTCGGGGCCCTCAAGATCGACCGCACCGAGAACGAGAACACCTCTACGATTAACGACGTCATCGGCGGCATCGTCGCCGCGGCGCTTTCCACCTGCTTTGTCGCGATCCTCCTTGAGCTCGTCTTTCCGCGCGCGACCGCCAGCGCTGCCGGCATGCTCCGCCAGCGCCCCACCCCGTTGTGGGTGAGCGGTCTTTTGGGCACGGTGGCCGCCATTCCCGCCGTCCTGCTGCTCATCATCTCGATTGCAGGTCTGTCGCTCGCCGGAGCCCTCATGTGCGCCGTGATCGGTATCGCCCTAGTCTCGGCGGCATTTACGGGCACCGCGATCGCACGCATGGTCGGACACAACCAGAACCGCTACGCCATGGCCGCCGTGGGCGGTATCGCCGCGGGCGCACTCACGGCACTTCCCCTTATGGGCAGCTTTGTCAGCGGCGTAGCCTTCGTCTTTACGCTCGGCTACGTCATCCAGATCATTTGGCGCAACGCCCGCCTCAAGCCGCAGCAGGCCGCCAACACCCCGAGCCTTCCCTCCGCCTAGCCGTCGACCCCCGCAAAGGGGGCAGACACCTTTGCGGGGGTGCAGACCAGCTCAATCCCTGTACACCAAAAAGGGCGCCGACCGCGATGGTCGACGCCCTTTCTCGTTAGTCGCTATAAAGCTCAGCGCTTATTTGTTGACCTGGCCAGCGCGGACGGCTGCCTTCTTGCGGTCGGTGGCGTTGAGCAGACGCTT
>CABUZF010000348.1 GCA_902495985.1 uncultured Collinsella sp. | reverse complement strand
CGCTCGATCTCATCGACCAGTGCCATAAACTCCTCGTAAGTGGAACAGCGCACCACATGGGCACGCCAAGCGGCGGCATGGGGCATGCCTTTTAAGTACCAGCTTGCATACGTGCGGGCACGCGACATGAGCGGCAGGAGCTCATGTGTCAGCGTTAGGTGCTCACGCAGGGCGTCCAGGCGCTCGACGGAGCTACGCGCCGGCACCGGCGTGCCATCGAGCGCAAGGGCGCGAGCATCACCGAACACCCACGGATTGCCGTAGATGCCGCGCGCGATAAACACCGCGCTGGCACCCGAGCCTTGCAGATGCTCAGCAGCGTCCTCGGCCGAGAACACATCACCCGAACCAATCACGGGAATCTCGACGGCGTCGGCAACCTCATCGACGACAGACCAATCGGCCTGGCCCGTATAGAGCTGCGTGGCACAACGACCGTGCACGGCAACTGCAGAGGCGCCCGCCCCTTCAAGCATCTGGGCAAACGTTGCGGCGTTGCGGTCCTCGGCGTAAAAGCCCTTGCGGATCTTTACGGTCACGGGCACGTGCGCCGCGCCCACCGTGGTCTCGACGATCTTCTCGGCCAAATCGGGCGTGCGCATAAGGGCAGAACCCTCGCCCTTGGTGACAACCTTGCGGGCAGGACAGGCCATGTTGATATCGATGAGCGACAGGCGATCGCCCACACGCTCCTCGACGGCGGCGACGGCACTCGCAAACTGATCGGGCTTGGAACCAAAGAGCTGCACGCAAATCTGCTGCTCCTCGTCGGCCGGCAACACCAGGCGCCACGTCTTGTTGCTGGCATAGGCAAGGCCTGCAACGCTCACCATCTCGCTGTAGGCAAGGTTGGCACCGCGGCGGCGGCACATGATGCGATAGGCGGGGTCGGTCACGCCCGCCATAGGAGCCATAAGGAACGGCTGCTCGGCATAGGCGCCCAGCAGCCGCTTGCTGTATTCAGAAAGCGCCATAGACCTACTCGTCCACCTTGAGGATCGCCATAAAGGCCTCCTGCGGGACCTCGACCGATCCGATGGCCTTCATGCGCTTCTTGCCCTCTTTCTGCTTCTCGAGCAGCTTGCGCTTACGCGAGATATCGCCGCCGTAGCACTTAGCAAGCACGTCCTTGCGACGCGCCTTGACGGTGGAGCGGGCAATGATCTTATTGCCGATAGCACCCTGGATGGGCACCTCGAACAGCTGACGCGGGATGATCTCCTTAAGCTTGTCGCACAGGCCACGGGCCAGACCATAAGCCTTATCCTTGTGCACGATAAACGACAGCGCGTCCACTTCGTCGCCCGAAAGCAAAATATCGAGCTTCACGAGCTCGGAGGGACGGTACTCGTTGAACTCGTAGTCGAGCGAGGCATAGCCCTTGGTGCGGCTCTTGAGCTGATCGAAGAAGTCCAAGATGAGCTCGGCGAGCGGCATATCAAAGCGCATCTCGACCGATTTGCTCGTCAGGTGGATCATGTCGGTCGTGACGCCGCGGTGCTCGATGGCGAGCTGCATGACGGCACCCGTGTACTCAGGCGGGCAGATGATCTTTGCCTTGAGGTAGGGTTCCTCGATACGTTCGATGCGCGTGGCCTCGGGAAGGTCCTGCGGGCTGCGGACATCGATCATTTCGCCGTCGGTCTTGTAGACGTGATAGTCGACCGAGGGACTCGTGGCAATGAGGTCCAGGTTGAACTCGCGCTCCAGGCGTTCCTTGACGACTTCCATGTGCAGCAGGCCCAGGAAGCCCACGCGGAAGCCAAAGCCGAGCGCCACCGAAGTCTCGGGCTCCCACACCAACGACGGGTCGTTGACGTGCAGCTTATCGAGCGCGTCACGCAGGTTCTCGTAGTCCTTATTATCGATCGGGAACAGGCCCGTATAGACCATGGGCTTGGCCTCGCGGTAGCCGGGAAGCGGCTCGG
>CABUZF010000347.1 GCA_902495985.1 uncultured Collinsella sp. | reverse complement strand
TTGTCATCACGGCTTGGACCTATATCACGCCTATTTTCTGGACGACTGACTTTGTTGCTCAGATGCCGCATATCGTTCGGATCTTGGTGTATGCGAACCCCATGTACAACTACCTGCAGTTTATGCGCGATATCTTCCTGTTCCAGACTACGCCCTCGCTTATGACGTTTGGTATGTGCGTTGCCTGGGCGGTTCTTGCGCTTATTATTGGCTATACCGTGTTCCATAAGTCCGAGCGCAAGTTCATCCTCTACATCTAAGGAGTGCTGTGATGACTGAATCTGTTGTTGATTACAGCGAGCAGCCTCTGGCTGTCGAGGTCGACGACGTCACCATGATCTTTAACATGGCGTCCGAGTCGCTGACCAACCTCAAGGAGTACTTCATCAAGCTTGCCAAGCACGAGTTGTTCTTTGAGGAGTTTAGGGCGCTTAAGCACATCTCGTTCGATATTCATCGCGGCGAAGTTGTCGGTCTGGTCGGCACCAATGGCTCCGGCAAGTCTACGATGCTCAAGATCATTGCTGGCGTGCTTGAGCCCAGTGAGGGCAGCGTTAAGGTGCACGGTAACATCGCGCCGCTGATTGAGCTTGGTGCCGGCTTTGACCCCGAGCTGACCGCCCGCGAGAACATCTATCTGAACGGCGCCCTGCTCGGCTATACCAAGGAGTTCATCGACGCCAACTTTGACGGCATTATCGAGTTCGCTGAGCTTCAGAACTTTGTCGACATGCCGCTTAAGAACTTCTCCTCGGGCATGGTGGCGCGTATCGCCTTTGCAATCGCGACGATTACCGAGCCCGATATTCTGATCGTTGACGAGACGCTGTCCGTCGGTGATGTGTTCTTCCAGCAGAAGTGCGAGGACCGCATCCAGCACTTTATCCAGAGCGGCGACGTGACGGTTCTGTTCGTTTCGCACTCCATGGAGCAGGTTGAGCGCATCTGCCAGCGTGCCGTTTGGATTGAGAAGGGTGACCTTCGCATGGACGGCCCGGTCGATGAGGTCTGCAAGGCGTACCGCGAGCAGTTCAACTAGGTTATAATTATTTGCGCCTGACAGGCTTGCGCTTGCTTGGGCGTGCGGTTATTTGCTCCATTAGCTCAGTTGGATAGAGCAGGGGACTTCTAATCCCAAGGTCGACGGTTCGAATCCGCCATGGAGCACCAACGTTTATTAAGCCCGGACCGCTAGGTGGTCTGGGCTTTTTTCATCTTGTGTGCTGCTGGAGCCGAGCGCGAGCAAGCCGCTGCTGTTTGTTGGGGTTGGCATTTTACTTTTCGAGATGCTCCCTCAGCAGCTCCAGCGCGTGTGCGTAGCCCTGCAGGCCCTCGCCGGTGATAGTGGCGAAGCAGGCTAGGCGTGCATAGCTCACCTGGCGGAAGTCTTCGCGCGTCTCTACGGCGCTGATGTGCACCTCGACGGCAGGTATGGCAACGGCCTTGAGGGCGTCGAGGATCGCCACGCTCGTATGCGTGTAAGCCGCCGGGTTGATGACGATGCCGTCGACCTTGCCGTAGGCCTCCTGGATCTTGTCGACGATGCTGCCCTCGTGGTTAGACTGGAAGACCTCGACTTCTTCGAAGCCCTGTGCGGCGCCCGCTTCCTGACAGATCTGGACCAGGCGGTCGTAGTTGTCGCTACCGTAGATACCCGGCTCGCGAATGCCGAGCATGTTGAGGTTGGGGCCGTTGATGACGAGTGCTTTCATGGTTGCTTCCTTTGTGGTTGGGCGGGCGGTGAGCCGGAATGAAAAACCACCACAAAGGTGCCTGTCCCCTTTGTGGTGGTTTTTGTTAGAGAGCGGGTGGGAGGGTGTCGAGGAGGGCGCGGGCGGTGTTGGCGGCACAGTCGCGTGAGTCGATGATGTAGTCGGCCCAGGCGCGGTAGCGCGGCATGCGCTGTTCGGCGAGCTTATCGATGCCATCGCGG
>CABUZF010000346.1 GCA_902495985.1 uncultured Collinsella sp. | reverse complement strand
CAAGGTTCGCTCCGCTGCCGAGATCTTGGGTATCACCGAGTACCTCGACCGCAAGCCTAAGGCGCTCTCGGGCGGCCAGCGCCAGCGCGTCGCCATCGGCCGCGCCATCGTGCGTGACCCCAAGGTCTTCCTGATGGACGAGCCGCTGTCCAACCTGGACGCCAAGCTGCGTAACCAGATGCGTGCCGAGCTCATCAAGCTGCGCCACGAGATCAAGGGCACGTTCATCTACGTCACCCACGACCAGACCGAGGCTATGACCCTTGGTGACCGTATCGTGGTCATGAAGGACGGTGTCGTTCAGCAGATCGCCACCCCGCAGGAGGTCTTCAACCATCCCGCGAACATCTTCGTCGCCGGCTTTATCGGCGTGCCGCAGATGAACTTCTTCGATGCCCAGCTGGTGCGCTCGGGCAACGGCTTTACCGTCAAGACCGAGGATATGAACGTGGCGCTCGCCCCCGAGACTTGCGCTCAGCTTGCCCTCAACTGGGACGGCGGCGACGTGAAGGAGATTACGGCCGGCGTGCGTCCCGAGCAGATCCTGCTTGCCGACAAGGGCGAGGAGGGCGCGCTCCAGGGTACCGTCGAGGTGACCGAGCTCATGGGCTCGACCGAGCATGTCCACGTGACCGCTCCCGACGGCCAGTTTGTTCTGATTATCCCCGTCGTCGACCTCGAGGCCAAGGGCGCGCTCAAGGCTGGCGACACCATCTGGTTCAAGTTCGAGAAGAACGCGACCCATCTCTTCGATAAGGTATCTGGCAAGAACCTTATCTAGGCCCGGTGCATCCAGGCCCTCCCTTTGGGCGACTGCGGTATTGCCATCCTTTTGCCGCGGTCACATATAAGGCTCCCCTCCCGTCCGCTGGGCGAGAGGGGAGCCTTTCTTTGTATCGGGGTTGTCTGTAGGTTTGTTTGTCTCGAACTGTAACAGGTAGAGGGCCAAATTGAGCCTAGATGTTACAGATTGAGACAGCGTCGAGCTGCCTGTCCTTCCGTCTTGATCTGTAACAGGTAGACTCAATTTTGTCGGCTAGATGTTACAGGTCGAGATTTTTGGTCGAGGCAGGTCACGGACAACACAGGGGCACAAAAAACGGAGCCGCGTTGCCGCGACTCCGCTTTCAAGAGGATGGGTAAAGGGAGCGAAATTAGCTCAGGTGCCAAATCTCGTCGTTGTACTGGGAGATCGTGCGGTCGGACGAGAAGGTGCCGGCGTTTGCGATATTGATGAGCGCCTTGCGCATCCAGGCGTCCTGGTCCTCGTAGTCGGCCAGCACGCGCTCCTTGGTCTGGATGTACTCCTCGATGTCGAGCAGGGCCATAAACCAGTCCTTGCCCTTAATGTCGTCGTGCAGGCGCTGCAGACGCTCGGCGTTGCCGGTCGCCATAAAGGCCGGGTTGGTGATGAAGTCCACCAGCAGTTTAATGCCGGGCTTGCGGTAGAGCACACCGGCGTCATAGGTGCCGTCGGCATAGAGCTGCTCGACCTGTTTGGACGAGGCACCAAAGGTATAGATGTTCTCGTCGCCCACGAGCTCGGCAATCTCCACGTTGGCGCCGTCGAGCGTGCACAGGGTTAGGGCGCCGTTGAGCATGAACTTCATGTTGGAGGTGCCGCTCGCCTCTTTGGAGGCCAGGCTAATCTGCTCGGAGATGTCAGCGGCGGGGATCACGCGCTCGGCGGCGGTGACGTTGTAGTTCTCGATCATGACAACCTGCAGGTAGGGAGCCACGTCGGGGTCGTTTGCAATCCACTGCGACAGCGTCAAGATCAGATGGATGATGTCCTGCGCGATAGTGTAGGCAGGCGCCGCCTTGCCGCCAAAGATGATGGTGACGGGGTGCTTAGGTCTGTTGCCGTTCTTGATATCGAGGTACTTCCAGATGATGTAGAGCGCGAGCATCTGCTGGCGCTTGTACTCGTGGAT
>CABUZF010000345.1 GCA_902495985.1 uncultured Collinsella sp. | reverse complement strand
CGTAAGGCCCCCGCAAGCTACAGCGCCCGCCGTTGAGGCCCACAAACTAACCACTCGCCTAATATACCTTTTTTTTGACTTGAATTTCACGAGAATGCTCGAAATTGAAAATCAAATTTACGTTAAAACGTTTTAAATACTAAAATAGCAGCTAAATCCATATATAAGTCGTTACTTCAAACTACCTGTTTGCTTCAATGAGCTTTTCAAGCCGTAAAACACGATGGTAGAGGGCTGACTTCGACAAGGGAGGGTCAGCCATCTCCCCCAAATCACGCAACGACAGATCAGGATAGCGCTCGCGCAGGTCGCAAAAGACCGCCAAGGCATCCGGAAGCGCATCACGAAGGCCACGCTGCTCGAGCTCATCGATAAGCGCAAGCTGATGTTGGGCAGCACCGGCGCTTCTGGTCTGGTTGGCGAGCTCGGCATTCACGCGACGGTTCACATCGTTCTTAACCAACTTGACCGCGCGCGCCTCCTCAATCTCGGCAACGCTGCGCTTGGCACCAATCAGCTTTAATAGATGCTCGATTTCCTCGGCGCTCTTAATGTACACGGCATATGACCCCCGCCGTGCATTAACACGAGCATGGACCCCAATCTGCTCCAACAGATCGCAAAGCCCCTTGGCATATTGCTCGCCCTGCACAGCAATCTCCAAATGAAAATCGCCGCGTGGATCGGCCACGAAGCCGCCCGCGATGAGCGCGCCGCGGATATAGGCAAGTCTACAGCAAGGACGGGCAACGATATGTCGGGGTACGCCGGCGACAAGTCCTCCCCTACGTTCGAGGATACCCAGCAGAACCAAGGCCTTATCCAGGTCTGGCTGATCAGGCAAGGTGATGAGGTAGTTTCGAACCTTATGCAATACAGATTTACGGACGGTGAACTCCGTTTTGAGCTTAAGGATACGATGCGTCAGCGTGATCATCGTGCGCGCGACGGCTCCCGTCTCAGTCGCAACCGTCAAACGATACCGCCCAGAGCCGGCAAGCGAGAGCGTACCGCTCACGCGCGTGAGGGCGGCAAGCGTCGACAAGTCGCAGTATTCACATTCGGGTTCGCAGCGCGCAAGCTCGTCGCGCACCTCAGCGGTAAACGACATGCAGGCCTATGCCTTCGTGTTGGCGCGCGACAGGTCGCGGTGGGAAATGCTCACATGATACTGAGCGCCTTCCAGGTAACGGGCCGTGGCCTCGGCAATGGCAACGCTGCGGTGCTGGCCGCCCGTGCAGCCGATGGCGATAGAAAGCTGCGGCTTACCCTCCGCGATATAGCCCGGCATCACCGTATCGAGCAGCTGTGTCCAAGCCTTCCAAAACTCCTGCGTCTTGGGATGGTCCAGAACAAAATCGGAGACTTTTTTATCGAGACCGGTCATCGTGCGCATCTCGGGATCGTAGAACGGATTGGGCAGGAAGCGGACGTCGATCATAATGTCCGCCTCGACGGGCATGCCGTGCTTAAAGCCAAACGAGAACACGTGGACATCCATAAGCTGCTGGTCGGACAGCTCGGAAAATGCCATACGCAGCTTGTTGCGCAGCGCAGAGGTGCGCAGACGGCTCGTGTCGATAATCATATCGGCTCGGTCGCGCACGCCCTGCAGCTGAAGGCGCTCGCGCTGAATGGCATCGGCCGTAGTCTCCCCCGGCTTGGCAATGGGATGACGGCGGCGATTTTCGCTGTAGCGACGAATCAGCACCTCGTCAGAAGCCTCCAGGAACACGATGTCGCAGCTCATCTCGCGCTCTTCGAGAGCGGCGACCGCATCGAGCAACTCGTCAAACAGTCCCTGGCTACGCAAATCGCAGGTGACGGCGAGATGCCTGCCCACGCCCGTATTGATGCCGACGAGCTCGGCAAGCTGGGCGATGAGACGCGGAGGCAGGTTATCGATGCAAAAATAGCCCATGTCCTCGAACACGTG
>CABUZF010000344.1 GCA_902495985.1 uncultured Collinsella sp. | reverse complement strand
TTTGGCCATATCGATGTGATCCGCCGCGCCCGCCGCATCTTTCCTAGCGTGATCGTCGCTGTTGCCGAGTCGCAGGGTAAAAACGGCGTGGGCACTACGTTTATGCTCGATGAGCGCGTGGCGCTGGCCCGCGAGGCGCTCGGTGATATCGACGGCGTCGAGGTCCTGCCCTTTACCGGCCTCTTGGTCGACTTCGCTCGCGAGCAGGGGGCGGGGGCCGTGGTCAAGGGCCTGCGCGCCATGACCGACTTTGAATATGAGCTGCAGCAGGCCGACCTTAACTATCGCCTGGATAGCGAGCTGGAGTCCATCTTTGTCATGAGTGCGCCGCAGTACGGCTATATCTCGAGCTCGGTTGTTCGCCAGATCGCCTCGCTCGGCAGCGATGTATCGACGTTTGTCCCGTCCAACGTGGTCGAAGCGCTCAAACATCGCTTTTCGTGACGTTTCTTATTGCCTGGTGGCATGTGGTAAACTAGCACGATGATATGTTACCTATGAAAGGAGACCGGATGCCGGGCGAGAATTTTCCTGGCGATAGGATCGTCAGCTTGGTCGATGAGCTCGAAGGGCTGATCGAGGAAGCCAAGCCGCCTTTCGGCAAGAACGCTCAGTTCAAGGTCATCGACGCCGACGTGTTCTTCAACATCCTCGACGAGATCCGCATGAGCTATCCCGAGGAGTGGCAGAAGTCCCGCCGTATCCTTAAGGAGCGCGAGGAGCTTATGGCTTCCGCCGCCGCCCAGGCCGATTCCATCATCGCTGACGCTCAGCAGCAGGCCCTCACCATTGCCGGTGAGCAGGAGATCGTCCGCCTTGCGCAGCAGCAGGCCGACGACATCCGCGATCGTGCCCAGCAGTACGAGCGCGAGACGCGTTATGCTGCCGAGGACTACGCAGAGCAGGTCTTTACGCACCTGGAGGAGAACCTCAAGAGCCTGACCGGCACCGTTACCCGTTGCCGTCAGCAGCTCAACGAGGGTGCCGCCCAACAGAATGGTCAGTGGTAATGGCTGAGTTCCCGAGCGTTGCCGTCGATCTTTCCGAGCAGCTCGAGTTTCCTGGAGATTCGTATCCGCTGACCGGTAAGGTCGATGTCGCCACCTACACGGTGGGCGAGAAGGAGTACCAGCTGCGGGACGGCATTGCCTACGACGTTGTCTTTACCAATGCCGGTACCGGTGTCTTGCTCACGGGCATGGTCCGCGCGCACGCCACCGGTGAGTGCGACCGTTGCCTGGAGCCCGCCTCGTTTGATATCGCCGGAGAGATCGAGGAGTTCTACCTCTTTGAGGAGCCCGAGGATCCCGAGGCCTACGAGGACGGCTACGAGCTCCTGGGTGAGGACCGCATCGTCGATCTGGGTGAGCCCATCAATGACGCGGTCGTTATGGACACGCCGTTTGTGGTGCTCTGCAAGCCCGATTGCCGTGGTCTGTGCCCCACCTGCGGTTGCAATCTCAACGTCGAGCAATGCGATTGCGCCGCCCAGGCAGAGGCAGAATGGGCCGCTGCCACGGAAAATCCATTTGCAGCATTGAAGAATCTCAAGCTCGATGAGTAAAACTGTGGTAGTATCGCTACTTGCGCGTAATCGCCACACTGGATAGTTCATAAGGAAGGTCACTATGCCCGTACCTAAACAAAAGCAGGGTCGTATCCGCACTCACACCCGTCGTTCCGCCAACATGAAGATCTCGGCTGCGGCTCAGTCCACGTGCCCCCGTTGCGGTGCTGTTAAGCTCCCGCACCACGTGTGCCCCAGCTGCGGTTTCTACAAGGACCGCGAGGTTATCGTTACCGAGTAACGGTATACTCTAGATGCGATGCCGTTCCAAATGGAACCACAATGGCCGGCTCAATGAGTCGGCCATTTTTGTATAAGGAGCATATGAAATGAGTAACGTTCGCGTTTGTGTAGACGTTGTGGGCGGAGACGAGAA
>CABUZF010000343.1 GCA_902495985.1 uncultured Collinsella sp. | reverse complement strand
TCCTACCTTTCTTTCGGGCCCCTGTCAGGGCCGATTCGTTAGCGCCCCTCCGTGTGAGGCGTTATTGCTGACGACATATTTATATCCAAAATCAGTCCATACTTCCACCTCGCCCCCGAACGGTTTTATATGAGGGGTGAACGGCATACACATATACTTCACGCATGGCACACTTTGATTTAATAAAGTTTATTTACGTGCTTAAATGCGTTTTCAATCCAAAAACCAATTGAAACTAATCTTTATTAAACCACCCTCAAATTGCATATTTCGCGCAATGATATGAATAGAATTCGCAATTCTCGCTTCGTCTCAACCATTTTGATTTTTATTCAAAAAAAAGTTCGTCCTATTCATTTTTGGCAAACAGACTACCGTTTACCAGACGTTGGATACCGTTCACCGGAAGCTCAGTATAAGGCCCGTCGAATACCCAATCGATCTTGCGTCTCCATTTGTAACAACTTGACTTCTCGGTATAGAAAAACAGTCCCGCTCCCCTCATGGGAAACGGGACTGTTATCGATAATCGTAGGCAGATTTGAGCGGCCTTGAGAGCCGTCGGAATCCTAGCGATCGAACTCCGCCAGCGCCTCGCCCAAAAGCCTCAGGCCCTCGCGCAGAACGTCCTCGCTCGCGCAGTAGCCCAGGCGTGCGCCACAGGGAAGCTCAAAGCGGCCGCCAGGTACCAGCAGCACTCCCCTCTCGGACAGCAGGCGCTTGCAGAACTCCTCGTCATCCTCGGGAATGTCCAGCTGGATAAACGAGGTGGACATTCCCTGCGGGGCCGTCCAGGAGACACGGTGCTGCGTGTCGATCCAAGCCTGTGCGATATCGCGATTGCCAAACACGATCTTGCGATTGCGCTCGAGGATCTTGTCCTTGTGCTTGAGCACATAGGTCGCCAGGGCATCGTTGAACACGCCGCCGCAAATCATGGTGTAGTCGCGGTAAGTGCGAATGCGGTTGGACACCTCTTCATCTGCCACAACCCAGCCCACACGGGCCGCAGGCGTCGAATAGGTCTTGGACACCGAGTTGGTGACGATGGCCTTCTCGTACACATCGGCCATCGACAAAAAGTCCTCGGTGTTCTCAAGCGGCAGGTACACCTCGTCGCACAGCACATAGGCGCCAACCGAGCGGGCAATCTCGGCGATCTGGCCGAGCGTATCGGCATCGAGCACCGTACCGATAGGGTTCGATGCGTTATTGATGCAAATGAGCTTGGTGTTGGGGCGAACGAGGCGCTTGAGCTGTTCGATATCGGGTTTCCATCCGAGCTCCTCGCAAAGCTCCCAATACTCGACCTCGGCGCCGAGTGTACGCGGGATCTCATAGAGCGGCGCATAGGTGGGCCACTCGGCAATCACATGGTCGCCGGGCTCGACCACGGCCATGATGGCGTTGAGGTTAGCGCCCGTGCAGCCATTGGTCTGCAGAATGTGATCGGGATTGACCTCGTGACGATACAGCTTGGCAACCTCGGCCTTAAACTCCGGCGAACCCTCGATCCAGCCGTAGTTCATCTTCTCGCGATCCAGGCGCTCGTAGAACGTGGCACCATCTTGATCGTCGAGCGCGCGCAGCTCGCCCATGGTAAGCGACGAAATCGTCGACTGGGCGATATCCCACGTAGCGCTCTTCTCCCAAACGTTAAGCCATTCCTCAACGCCGATCGTCTTGATATCCATGGCCAAGCTCCTTACAAAAGCAGTCATCCAATCGTGTTGACGTTCCTCATACAAGAATGGGGCGGTGCGAATACCCGCACCGCCCCAATGGGAGACATCTAATGGCAGCTAGATGTATGTATTAAGACCTGTACGGGTCCTTGAAGACCTTAGAGGTCCTCGCGCCAGAAGGGCATGCTCATGCAGCGCGGGCCGCCGCGGCCGCGGGAGAGCTCGGCGGAGGGCACGACGAGAAGGTCCAGGCCCTCCTTGTACAGCACGTCGTTG
>CABUZF010000342.1 GCA_902495985.1 uncultured Collinsella sp. | reverse complement strand
TTGTTGCTTTGTCTGGTCCGACACGGATGCAACTCCCTTACTCGTAATCGTTGACAAACGAACAGTATAGACCCGACAGCAAAGTAAATGATTCGCGCAGCAAAACTGGAGAACTATCCCACATCTTAGGATGTCAGGCGGAAACGGCTATACTTTCAAGGATTGAATGTATAAGGAGCATTGAGTGAATTCTGAATCCATCGCCGTCATCATCCCCTGCTACAACGAAGCGCTCACGATTGGTAAGGTCATCGACGACTTTCACCGCGAGCTTCCGCAGGCGACGGTCTATGTCTATGACAATAACTCGTCGGACGATACCTCACGCATCGCCACCGAGCACGGCGCCACGGTGCGTTTTGAGCCGCGTCAGGGAAAGGGCAACGTGTGCCGTCAGATGTTTCGCGACATCGATGCCGATTGTTACCTGATGGTCGACGGCGATGACACCTACCCCGCCGAGGCGGCCAAAGCCCTCTGCGAGCCCATCCTCAACGGCACGGCCGACATGACCGTGGGCGACCGTCTTTCCAACGGCACCTATGCCGAGGAGAACAAACGTGCCTTCCACGGCTTTGGCAACAACCTGGTACGTGCCATGATCAAGTGGATCTATGGCTACAGCTTCGATGACGTCATGACCGGCTACCGCGCCATGAGTCGCCCGTTCGTTAAAACCTTCCCTGTGCTTTCCGAGGGCTTTCAGATCGAAACCGAGCTCTCGATTCACGCTGTCGACCACCGCTGGCGCATCAAAGATGTGCCCATCGAGTACCGCGACCGTCCGGAAGGCTCCGAGTCCAAGCTCAATACCGTGAGCGACGGCATTAAAGTCGTCGCGATGATCGGCACGCTGTTCAAGGACTACCGCCCGCTGAAGTTCTTCAGCCTGGTTGCGCTTCTGTTTGCGGTGATCGGCCTCGCCCTGGGCACGCCCATCGTTGTCGAGTATTTCCAGACCGGCCTCGTTCCGCGCTTCCCCACCGCCATGCTCGCCGCGTCGTTTATGTTCCTGTGCGGTCTGAGCCTTGCGACCGGCTTCATCCTCGATTCCGTGGCAAAGGTCGAAAAAAAGCAGTGGGAGGTCAACGTGTACAGCAAATACGCCTACGATGACCAGCCCGGCAGGTCCGCCACCACGCCAAGCGAGTGAAAGATCTTCCGCAAAATACTATTGGCACCACTGCGCAGATAGCCATCAACAAGAAAAGCCGCCGTTAAAGAACGGCGGCTTTTACTCTCGAAAAGTTGATAGCGGCTAGAGCGTCTTGAGGTACTCCCCAAGCTCTTCCTCCCAGTCGGGCATGTGGAAGCCTGCAGCCTCGAGCTTGGACAGGTCGAGCGCCGAGTGGACCGGGCGCGGGGCGATGGGGCCCGCGGCGTTCGCGTAGTAGTCGGCGGTCGAAACCGGCACGACCCTCTCGCCGTTGCCGTTGGCGGCCTCGAAGACGGCGCGGGCGATGTCGGCCCAGGACTTGACGGCGCCGGAGCCCGTGCAGTTATAGGTGCCGTAGGGGGCGTGCGTCCCCAGCACGTGGAAGATGGCCTCCGCCATGTCGCGCGTGAAGGTCAGGCGGCCCAGCTGGTCGTCTACGACGGTGACCTGCGTGAGCCCGTCCTCGGGGTCGGCGACGCGGTCGGAGAGGCCCTTCATCGTCTTGACGAAGTTGTGGCCCTCGCCGATGACCCAGGAGCTGCGCATGATGTAGTGGCGCGGGCACCCGGCAACGGCGATGTCGCCGGCGGCCTTGGTCTGGCCGTAGACGGACAGCGGGGAGAGGAGCTCGTCCTCGGTGTGGACCTCGGCCGTGCCGTCGAAGACGTAGTCGGAGGAAACGTGGACGAGCGTGATCCCGTTCTCGGCGCAGGTGCGGGCAAGCAGCGCCGGGCCGGTGGCGTTGGCCTTCCAGGCGGTCGCGCGGCCCTCGGGGGTCTCTGCCTTATCTACCGCCGTGTAGGCG
>CABUZF010000341.1 GCA_902495985.1 uncultured Collinsella sp. | reverse complement strand
TAAAGATCATCACCACTGCAGACAATGCCATCCGACGCCAGCGCGCAATTTCCCGACGACGATAACAATCGTCTCTGTCCGAATGGGGCGCAATGCCTCAACAGAGTCATTTTGAGGTCGTTGGGTTTAAGCACGACATAGCCGCATGTTTCTAGGGCATGCCTGTGATGCATTCTGCTGAATAACCTGATATTGCACGGTTTTTGACCTCAAGGTGACTTGCAACTGACCGATGTTCTAACTAGCTACCAAGGGCGAAAGGAAACAGCCATGAGCAAGGAAAAAGTCGTTCTCGCATATTCCGGTGGTCTTGATACATCCGTATGTGTCAAGTGGCTCCAGGACGAGAAGAATCTCGATGTCGTTTGTGTCTGCGGCAACGTGGGCCAGGAAGAGACCGGACTGGATGCCAAGAAGCAGAAGGCGCTCGACCTGGGCGTTCTCGATTGCCAGGTGCTCGACCTGCGCGACGAGTTCTCCGATGAGTTCCTGACTAAAGCCATCGCGGCAAACTCCATGTACGAGAACAAGTACCCGCTGCTCTCCGCCCTGTCTCGCCCGCTGCTTGCCAAGAAGCTTGTTGAGGTCGCCCACGAGTTTGGCGCGACCTACGTCGCCCACGGCTGCACCGGCAAGGGTAACGACCAGGTCCGTTTTGAGGCCGCCGTCAAGGCCCTCGACCCCGAGCTCAAGGTTATCGCCCCGGTTCGCGAGTGGGATCTGAAGTGCCGTCCCGATGAGGTCGCCTATGCTCACGCCCACAACGTGCCGGTTCCCGAGGGTGCCAACGACAACCCCTATTCCATCGACGACAACCTGTGGGGTCGTGCCATTGAGTGCGGCCACCTGGAGGATCCCTGGAACGAGCCGCTCGACGACGCCTGGGTTATGACCAAGAATCCCGAGGACACGCCCGATACCCCGACGTATACCGAGATTGAGTTTGAGGCCGGCAAGCCCGTCGCCGTCGACGGCAAGAAGATGAAGCTCTCCGAGATCGTCATCGCCCTCAACAAGATCTCCGGCGACAACGGCTTTGGCCGTCTCGACCTTGTCGAGGACCGTCTTGTGGGCCTTAAGAGCCGCGAGTGCTATGAGGTTCCCGGAGCCCTGACGCTCATCACCGCCCACAAGGCACTCGAGGACATTTGCGTCGAGGGCGACCTGCTCAAGACCAAGATTAAGCTCGAGCAGGATTGGGCCACCGCCGTGTACAACGGCCAGTGGTACAGCCCGCTCAAAAACGCACTCGACGCCTTTATGGCCGACACCCAGAAGTTCGTGACCGGCACTGTCCGTCTGAAGTTCTTTAAGGGCAACTGCCATGTCGTCGGCCGCAAGAGCCCCTTCAGCCTCTACGACTACGGTCTGGCTACCTACGACCGCGACACCACGTTTGACGAGAAGGCCAGCGCCGGCTTTATCGAGATCGATACGCTGTCGCTCAAGACGTGGGCTAAGGTCCAGGGTCCCAGCTCTGCTGCCGCCCAGGCTTAAGTCTTCCTTTCCTTGGTATCCGCGCGGCCCATCCGCGTGATACATAACGGGCGCACGGGGTCCCTACCTTTCGTTATGCTTGCTGACACTTCTTAACATCGGTGGCCCCTACGTTCCGCCCGCATATATGATGCCGCGTCTGCGGCTGAGTCCGAGCCCCGCCGGGGTTGTCCGGCGGGGCTCCTTCTATCAATTTGGCGGCTCTGCGCCTATATATATGAGGAGTATCCATTATGTTCAATGCTATTGCGCATGCTTTACTTGCCCTCGCGCCCGAGTTCGATGCTGCAAGGGTCGAGGACGTCCCTATGAGCCTGAAGGCCTGGATCGATGGTTCGCAGGGCAACATCCGGAGGGAGACGTTGGGCGCCAAGTGCATGGCGCGTCACTTCTTTGCAAATTAGCTACATGGCTCCGCACACGGTGGAGAATGTGTAAAACTAGCGGTTGAAAAATCGCTTTAGCGATATGGCG
>CABUZF010000340.1 GCA_902495985.1 uncultured Collinsella sp. | reverse complement strand
TCGAGACCCTTAAGGAAATCGCGGTCAACCGAGGCTTTGAGCTCAAGACTGTCACCACCGTCTTTGAGCTCCTCATCTGCAGCAAGGCGCTCTCCAAGATTACCGGGTTTCCCGAAGGCTGTGAGCTCACACGCGCCAAACGCATCCGTTATGCAGACGGACAAGCCGTGGGCTCCGACGACTCCTATTACCTAAGTTCACAAGTACCGGGGCTGACACCCGAGATTGTCAACGACTCGATCTATCGTTACCTCGAAGAAGATCTTGGCATTAAGATTGCCACGGGCAAACGCGATGTGACGATCGAGCATCCCACGCCCGAGGATACGCGCGTGCTCGATCTCGACGACTTTAACGCACTCGCCGTTATACGCGGGCAGACCTACAACGCCGACGGCATCCTTATGGAATACACCGAGACCAAACAGGTCCCCGGGTTCTTTTTGCTCCATGAAACCGTGACGCGCAACGGTACCGGTCGAACCGGCCACCAAAGCAGCATGAACTAACCATCTATTAGTTGCGGTGGGATAGTTCCTAGAATTGCCAGCTTAAGGGCAAAACAGGAACTATTCCACCGCAACTTTTTTGGCCGGCGGGGCAGTACCTGTCCCACCGGCCATCATTTACGCTCTTTTAGCTAGTCCGCGAGCTTCTCCACCTGATCGAGCATCTTGTCGAGCTTGGCCTTTGCTTCGGCCTTGACCTTCTCAGCTTCTTCGTGAGCCTTCGCCTTCTGGGCGGCCTTTTCCTCGGCTTCGGGATCGACGACGACCAGATTGGACGCGTCGTGCTCAACAAGCTTGAGCGCATGCTCGGGACAAACCTTGACACAGGCGCCGCAGCCTAAACAATACGTGGACTCCAACGCAAAGCGGCCGCTTCCCACCAGATCGCAGGCAAACGTGGGGCACACGTTGACGCATTCGCCGCACGACGTGCACTTGTCAAAATCGCATTCCGGCGTGCTCACCTGCATGTTCTGGGCAAGCTCGGGGTGGTTTTGCAGCGTCGAGAGTACCAGTTGGCGCCCGTGCGTGAGCGAACGGCGACGCTTGGTCGTCGTGGTGCCGCACATGGTGTTGAGCGTGCGCTCCAACTGGGTAATCTGATGGCGATGGGCCTTGAGCTTCTGCGTCACCGAGGCCAGCGCCGCCGTCGCCGGATTGAGCTTAGTCACGGTTAGGCCCGTGGTGCGGGCGATCTTTTCC
Source organism: uncultured Collinsella sp. (assembly GCA_902495985.1). Classification (GTDB taxonomy): domain Bacteria; phylum Actinomycetota; class Coriobacteriia; order Coriobacteriales; family Coriobacteriaceae; genus Collinsella. The sequence continues at coordinate 765 of CABUZF010000340.1, read as the reverse complement.
ATGTACTCCTTGCGCTCGTACTCGCGGCGCTTATGGCATTTGAGGCTCTTAGGGTCGACCTCCAGGCCCATGCCCGTGCCGGCCCACTCCTCGGCGGTAGCGATTGCCTCGCCCAGAATGTCCTCACCGCCGGTGTTGCGGCATTTATCGCACACACCCAGCGGCAAATACACACTCACGTTGGGATAGTCGGCCAGCACCGAAAACCAAGTCTCTGCCGTAATATCGCCCACGCAGGCAACGACGACCTCGTTTTCGCGCGGCATGCGCTTGAGGGCGCGCGTACAGGTGACGTAGGCGGTCTCGTGGCTCGTAGCAGCAGAGACGATATCGTCATACAGGTTTTTGGGCGCCAGACGCGGCGAGATGATTGCCTCGGTCGGACAGGCAGCGGCGCACAGGCCGCACTTGCGACAGGAGTCGAGGATCTCGATGGCGTCTTCCTCGACCTCGATAGCGTTGACCGGGCATACGTCCATGCACGCGGTGCAGCCGCTCTTTTCGTTTTTGCAGGTCAGGCACGGAATGGTGTTGCCGCGCGGACGCTCCTTGTAGTCGGCAGGATTCCACTGCGGCGCCGACGGATCGAGTGCATCGGTCACACCGCCAAGCGGGTTTTTAAGAAAGTCGAAACCCTTGCTGATCTCGATAATGTCATCAAACAGATCGTGTTCCTGCGCCATGCGCGGCCCCTCCCTGAGCAGTGCAAACAAGCAAGAGATAATGATACGCTATCGGCCCACGCCTCGGGCAAATTACACGCGG
>CABUZF010000339.1 GCA_902495985.1 uncultured Collinsella sp. | reverse complement strand
GCTAACGAGGGCGAGGGCCTGGGCAACCAGTTCTTGGCCAACATTCGCGAGACCGATGCCATCTGCGAGGTCGTGCGCTACTTTAAGGACCCCAACGTCATGCGTGAGGTGGGCCGCACGGGCGAGTTCGTCGATCCCGCCGGCGATGCCGACACCATCATGACCGAGCTCATCCTGGCCGATATGGGCACGCTCGAGAAGCAGCTGCCTAAGCTCGAGAAGGAGGCCAAGCGCGACAAGGAGCTCATGCCCAAGTTTGAGGTCGCCAAGCGCCTGCTTGCCTGGCTCAACGAGGGCAAGCGCGCCGCATCCATGGAGATGACCGACGAGGAGCGTGCCGCTGCCAAGGGCCTGTTCCTGCTCACCATGAAGCCCATCCTGTATGTGGCCAACGTGGACGAGGATATGCTCAACGAGGACCTGGCGCCCATCGATGGCGTCAAGCCGCTGCCCATTTGCGCCAAGATCGAGGCCGAGCTTTCCGAGCTCGATCCCGAGGACGCGGCCGACTACCTGGAGAGCCTGGGCCTGGAGCAGCCCGGTCTGGACGTGCTCGCGCAGGCAGCCTACAAGCTGCTCGGCCTGCAGTCGTTCTTTACGGCTGGCGAGATGGAGGTCAAGGCCTGGACGGTTCGCCAGGGCGCGACTGCCCCGCAGGCTGCCGGCGTCATCCACACCGACTTTGAGCGCGGCTTTATTAAGGCCGAGGTCATTGGCTATGACGACTACATCGAGCTCGGCGGCGAGCAGGGCGCCAAGGCCGCCGGCAAGCTGCGTATTGAGGGCAAGGACTATGTCATGGCCGATGGCGACGTCGTGCACTTCCGCTTTAACGTGTAAGGACGACGCATATGTTTAAATATGGCAAAAAAGCTGGCTACATGGGTATTGCGCTGCTCGTACTTGCGGTGATTCCGCTGGTGGTCGCAGCGTGTGTTATCCCCAACATTGGTCCCGAGGTGGCAACAAAGTTTAATGCCGCCGGCGAAGTGACGCGCTGGGGCAAGAGCTACGAGTTGCTGGCGCTGCCGGTGCTCAACCTGCTGCTGAGCGTGGCGACGTACTTTACGGCGGGACGCCAGGCTAAAAACAATGATGACTCCGCCGCCATGGCGCGCATCGTGTGCGAGCGCTACCTGCGCAACGGCTGCATCACGGGCGTGTTCCTCAACGTGATCAACGTTTACTTTATGTACTCGGCGATTACTGGAACAGGCTTTGGTTTTGGTTTCTAGCTTGTCCTTTTAGGCAACGAGCCTGCAAGCATATTCGATGGCTGCTGCGAGGCCGCCGCTCGATCGTGGTTTAAAGACCATGTCGGCGGCGGCCTCGTTTTCGTATCCGGCGCCACGAAGGGCGAGTGCGATACCGGCTTCTAAGAGGAGCGGCAGGCCGCGTTGGCTGGTTGCGATTACGGCAGCCTGATTGAGTGAGCAGCTGTGCGCTTGGCATCGGATGGCAAGTTCACCTTGCGCCGGGCAAGGGACCAGAACGGCGGCGACGCGACTTGATAGCAATGCAAATGCTGTGCGCTCATCGGGCGAAAGGCATGCAGCTTCAACGACGACGAGCTTGGGCGGTGCGCTGTTTGTGCGAGGCGTGGCTCGGTACATGCGGACCGAAGAACCCGACATAGAAAACTCCTGTGTATTCGGCAAAACGTAAACTATAGTTTACGTTTATGTTCGGCTCCATTTCAAACTCGGCTGCATGGACGAACGTGCGAAACAGATTCTTGGCAGGCGGGTCGAAGAGACGCGCAGGGACCTTGGTATCTCCAAGGTTGATTTTTGTGTGGCAACAGGAATCAGCCGACCCTACCTCGACCGAATCGAAGATGGGACGGCAAATTTCACACTCAAGGTTCTATTTAAGATCGCGCCCGCACTCGGCATGACGGTGTCAGAGCTTCTCGAGGGTATCGAATAGGGCGTTCCCCCGCTGTATTTGACGCTCTTTGGGCAGGTCCCCCTGGTTGCGATGTGC
>CABUZF010000338.1 GCA_902495985.1 uncultured Collinsella sp. | reverse complement strand
GCGGCAGGCCGCCGGCGGCAAGGATGGCGTCGACAAAGACACTTGCGATTTCTTCGTTGGGGGAGAGCGTTTCGCTCAAAAACGGCTTCGCCTCTTCCCAGCGCGGCGCGACGAGGATGAGCGGACGGTCGGCGGGGGCGACGTCGACATGCGGGGTGTAGGACGATGAAGTACGAGTTCCGATCATAGGTGCTGCTTTCGAATCCGGGTGGACATGGCACAGGGGCGGCGCGGGACAAACGCTGGTGATGAATTTGCCCGCGTGGCAATTGGGTTAGTGGCCCTTGATGGAGTTGAGGAAGTCCTGGGCGCGCTTGGTCTGGGGGTGGTCGAAGAACTCATCGGGCGTGCCGGTTTCCACGATCTGGCCGTCGGCCATAAACACGACGCGGTCGGCTACGCGGCGGGCAAAGTTCATCTCGTGCGTGATGACGATCATCGTCATGCCCTGCTGGGCCAGACGGACCATGACTTCGAGCACCTCGTTGATCATCTCGGGGTCAAGGGCGCTCGTGGGCTCGTCAAAGAGCATGGCCTTGGGCTGCATGGCGAGTGAACGGGCGATGGCCACGCGCTGCTGCTGACCGCCCGAAAGCTGTGCGGGTACCTTGTTGGCCTGCTCGGCCACGCCCACGCGGCTCAGCAGGTCCATGGCGCACTCACGAGCCTCCTCCTTGGAGACGCCCAGCACATCGACCGGTCCCAGCATGACGTTCTGCAACACGGTCATATGCGCGAACAAGTTGAACTGCTGAAACACCATGCCCAGCTCGGCACGCATGCGGGCAAGATCCTTGCCTTCCTGCGGCAGGGGCTCGCCCTCGATGAGAATCTCGCCCGAGTCGATGGTCTCCAAGCGGTTGATGGTGCGGCACATGGTCGACTTGCCCGAGCCCGAGGGGCCGATCACGACGACGACCTCGCCACGGTCGACCGAGAGATTGATGTCGTTGAGGACGTGCAGATCGCCGTAGTGCTTATCGACGTGTCTGAGCTCGATCAGCGGCTGATTGCCGGTGGAAGAGGTGCTCTGTGCCATGGTGCTCGGCTCCTTATGACTCGAAATGGTAAAGCGTTAGCGGATGATGGTCGCGCCGGTCTTGTGCGAAACGTAGACAGCGGCCTTGTTGATCGCGACGTTGATGAGGATGTAGATGATCGCGATAACCAGGTAGACCGACACGAGGGCGTCGTAGTTGGTAATGAGCACGCGGGCGTTTTGCATGAGGTCGGGGTAGCTCACCACGTAGGCAACGGTGGTGTCTTTGACTACGACCACGAGCTGCGAAATCAACGACGGAACGATAAACCGAATAGCCTGCGGCAACACGATTTTAAAGGTGATTTTGGCCTTGGAGAGACCGAGCGCCTGGGCCGCCTCGACCTGACCGCGCGGCACGGCATTGACGCCGGCGCGGAAAATCTCGGCCAGCACGCCGGCCGCAGCGAGCGCGACAGGCAGCGTGAGCATCCAAAACGACGGTAGCGCGATCTTGTACTGGGGCAGCACCAAAAAGAAGAAGTAGATGAACAGCAGGCTCGGCACGCCGCGGAAGAAATCGGTGAGCACGCGGCAGACCAGCTGCAGCGGCTTGATGCCGCTGGTGCGGCCGAGCATAAGGGCTAAGCCCAGTACCAGCGCAATGACGCCGGCGGTGAGTGCGACTTTAACGGTGCCCTCAAAGCCGGCAAGCAGGAACTTCCAGGTGGTGAGGTGCGTAAAGAAATACCAGTAGTGGACTGAAAGCTGACCGGTCACATAAAAGCGCTGCAGGACCAGAGCGATGAGCGCGGCCACGGCAACGAGCGAAATGGCGGTGCCGATGCGAATCTTGGCGCGCATCTTGGGACCGGGAGCCTCGTAGAGCGCATCACGCATGGTGAGTGCGGAGGTGGAGTGCTTGCTCATCGGAGGATCCTCACCTTCTTATCGATATAGTTGCCAATGTGGCTCACCACAAAGGCCGTGCCCAGGTAGCCGAGTGCCGAGATAAAGAACGCGACG
>CABUZF010000337.1 GCA_902495985.1 uncultured Collinsella sp. | reverse complement strand
CTCGTGGGAACGGCTGCGGTATCCAGTCCCGTGACGCGCACGCTGCCCGAGGCGGGCTTGAGCAGGCCCGTGAGCAGCTTGGTGAGCGTGGTCTTGCCGGCACCGTTCTGACCGACGATGCCCACGAGCTCACCGGGGTAGAGGGTCAGGTTAAGGTCGTGTACGGCGGCGCCGCCGTTGGGATAGGCAAACTCAACATGGTCGAAGGTGAGTACGGGTTCGGCATCCTTGGCATGAGGACGCAACGACGGTGCATGCGGGGAACCGGCGGGCGCCTGGGCTTCGATGGCAGAGTGTGCGGGGTCGACGATACCCGAAATCAGACACTCGGCTTCGTCGGCATCCAAGCAAGGGGTGCCGCTTGCCAGACCATCGGCCTCGAGGCTATTGAAGATGCGTGTGACACGGGGACAGTCGACGCCAATGGTGCGAAGCTCATCGGTGTGTGCGAAGACCTCGTGCGGCTCGCCCTGCAGTGCGATTTCGCCATGGTTGAGCACGAGCACGCGGTTGCAGTACTCCGAAAGCAGGGCGACCTTTTGCTCAACGACGACGATGGTGATGCCGAGTGCACGGTTGGCCTCACGCAGGGTCTCGAAAACCAGCGTGGAGCTGGCGGGGTCGAGTGCCGCGGTGGGCTCGTCGAGAACCAAGACGCGCGGACGCATGGCGAGGATGGCGGCGATGGCCACCTTTTGCTTCTGTCCGCCCGAGAGGGTGGCGATCTCGCGGTCGCGCAGGTCGCTGATGCCGACGGTCTCGAGCGTTTCGCTCACGCGCTGCTCGATCTGGTCGTGGGGAACGCCAAAGTTCTCGAGGCCAAAGAGCATCTCGTCCTCGACGACCGAGGCGACCATCTGCGTGTCGATATCCTGCAGCACACTGCCGACGATTTGCGACACGTCGGTGAGCGAGACCTCGCAGGTGTCGTGGCCGTCAACCATGACGGACCCAAAGAACGTGCCGGTGTAGTGGTGGGGCACGGCACCCGACAGGCAGGCGGTAAGCGTGGACTTGCCGGCACCCGAGGGCCCGATGATGCCGATGAAATCTCCCTTGTTCACGCTGAGCGAGATGTGGCTGAGCGCCTGCTCGGTCTGCGTGCCATAGGAGAACGAGACATCGTCGACGTTGATGATCGTTTCCATGGATACCTTTCATAGTCATTGGGGACAGTCTTAAATGACCAGTTGTTTAAGACCGTCCCAAAAAAGCTCGTTGTTTGGGACGGTCTTTGGTGGTGAAGCACGGAGACGGCTTTACGAGGGGCCCAAGGTTGGCGCGAAAGAGGAACGAAGCGTACTTGGGCACGCGAGCGACGAATGAACGCCAAGATGGGGTGGCTCGTAAAGCCGAACGGGTTAGTTGAGCCTAAGGGCCTTCTGGATGGGCAAGTAGAGGGCGCCGACCAGAATGGCGTTAAAGACGGCGGTCATGGCGACGACGGGCAGCATAGCGGCGGCGAGCTCGCCGACCACGCCGAGCATGGCCATCTTGATGACCATGAAGATGACGCCGGAGACAAAGGTGGTCAGGAAAGTTGCGACAATGGCAATCGCGGGCTTGACCTGACCGTTCTTGCCGGCGGCATTGACGATGCCGGCCATGAGCATGGCGGCGATGCCCTCGGCGGCAAAATCAACGAACGGCGAAGTGGTGGTGATCTGGATCACGGCAGCCGAGATGAGGCCAATGACGAGCGCCTGGCCGATGTTGGGGCGAACGACCAGGATGGTGAGGCAGAAGGCCGAGATGATGAACTCGGGGCTGATCATGCCGCCCGAGATGCCCGAGATGGCCTTGCCGACGGTGAAGTTGAGGATGAAGCCGGCAGCGAGCAGGATGGCGAGCAGGACGAGAGCACGGACGTCGAGTTTGCCGCGGTCGGCGGTCTGGACAGTGCGGGGCTGGGCGGCGGTGGTGTTCTGAGACATGGTGAAAATCCTTTCGGAATGGGAGTGCAAGAGAAAAGCGGAGGCGCGTGATGCGAATGCGATCGGGCTCGAGATAGAAAAAGGCCCCCG
>CABUZF010000336.1 GCA_902495985.1 uncultured Collinsella sp. | reverse complement strand
CCTGTTAAGTCGTCAGCATACGATTCAACAGGGAAGGCAGATTATGCATTCTCCCCATCAACGCGACGCGCATCCACAGCCGGTATGCAGCCGTCGCATCTTTTTGGGTAGTGCTCTCGCTGCGAGCGCTTCTGTCGTCGCCGGCGCACTTGCCGGTTGCCAGCGCCCCTCCACGCTGGAAGTAGTTCAGCCCACGACGGGCGGCGGTCGCGACGACCTGTCCGATTCCGTGATCGGCAAGGATAAGATCCGCATCGGCATGGAGGCGGCCTACGCCCCGTACAACTGGCAGGTTTCCGAGGCCAGCGAGTACACCATCCCCATCGACAACGTGCAGGGCGCCTATGCCGACGGCTACGACGTGCAGATCGCCAAGATCGTCTGCAAGGCCCTCGGTGGCGAGCCCGTTGCCGTCAAGCAGAGCTTCTCGGGTCTTATCGATTCGCTCAACAACGGGCAGATCGACCTCATCATCGCCGGCATGAGCGCCACGCCCGAGCGCGAGGAGTCCGTCGGCTTTTCCGACCCGTACTTCATCGGCTACTTTGGCCTGTTCGTAAAAGAGGGCTCGCCCTACCAAAACGCCACCAAGCTCAGCGACTTTAGCGGCGCTACGGTGCTCGGCCAAAAGGACACCATGCTCGATACCGTCATCGACGAGATCCCGGGCGTTGTCCACAAAAACCCGGTCGACTCGGTCCCCACGGTGTTTTCGAATCTGCTGCAGGGCACCTGCGACGCCGTGACCTACAACACCGAGAACGAGAAGGGCTATATGGCCCAAAACCCGGGTATCGTGCCGATTCAATTTGCCGAGGGCGAGGGCTTTAAACAGGAGGTCACGGCAAACGTCGGCTGCCGCAAGGGCTCGGACAAGCTGCTTAAGCTCATCGACAAGACACTCAAGGGCATTAGCCAAGAGGAGCGCGACCAAATGTGGGACGCGTGCCTCGACCGTCAGCCGGCATAGGGAGGCAGCATGAAAACCATCAATCGCCTGGCCTCCTTTATCAAGGCCGACCACCGTTATGTATACCTGGGCACGAGCGTTATCGCGGCGCTCGGCCTGGCGTTTAGCCAACGCAACCCCACGCCGCTGAGTTTCTTGGCCCCCACCGGTATCTTCCAAGATTGCCTTTGGGCGATCCTGTGGGCGTGGCTCGTCGTGTCGGCGGCGGCGCTGGTCACCAAGCTTATGCACTGGAGCGGCTATCGCGAAAAGTCGCCGTTCGCATCCGAGCGTTTCCGTCGTGGAGCACGCTTAGGCAGCTACGTCGTGGTCGCCATCGCGGCAGTTTTCTTTATCGACCGCTGCGTCATGTCGTTTATCGACCTGGTGCAGGTGAGCATTGTCTCGGATTCCAACCCCAGCGACTTTTTGTCGAGCCTGGTCTACATGACCTACAAGAGCGGCGACTTCTTCATTCGCGGTATCGAGATCACCATCGCGCTTGCCACCTTCGGCACTGTCATCGCATTCTTCCTGGCACTGCTCTTTGTGTTCCTGCGTATTCAGACGTTCGACCGCGTGGATAACGACCTGGTGCGCTTCTTTAAGAGTATCGGCCGCGGCTTTGCGACCGTCTATTCCACCATCGTGCGCGGCACGCCCATGATGGTCCAGGGTCTGCTCATCTATTACGCGGGCTTCACCGTTTTGCGCGGCATGGGCTTCGAGACCGCTCAGGCCAACCAGATTTGGAGCACCTTCACCGCCGGCCTCGTCACCATCTCGCTCAACTCCACCGCCTACATGATGGAGGTCCTGCGCGGCGGCATCGAGTCCATCGATCCCGGCCAGGCCGAGGCGGCGCGCTCGCTGGGCCTTTCGCAGTGGCAGGCTATGCGCAAGGTCGTGTTCCCCCAGGGCATTAAAAACGCGATTCCGGCGCTCACCAACGAGCTCATCATCAACATCAAGGATTCGTCGGTGCTCTCGGTCATCGGCGTGTTCGACCTCATGTACGCCACCACCACCGTCGCCGGCGTGTACTACCGCCAGATGGAGGTCTACTGCGTGGCGCTCGTGGT
>CABUZF010000335.1 GCA_902495985.1 uncultured Collinsella sp. | reverse complement strand
GGACACGATTCGCGCTGCCGACTATGTGATCGATATGGGGCCGGGCGCGGGCGTCAACGGTGGGCACGTAGTCGCCGCGGGAACGCCTGCCGATATCATGGCGTGTCCTGAGTCGATGACGGGCGCTTATCTGACCGGCAAACGAATGATCCGGGTGCCTGATGAACGGCGCAAGCCCGGTCGCGGCTGCCTTAAAATTACGGGCGCTCGAGCCAACAACCTCAAAAACGTTACCGCCAAGATCGAGTTTGGTACGCTTACGGTTGTTACCGGCGTGTCGGGATCGGGCAAGAGCTCCCTGGTTACCGACACCATTGCGCCTGCCCTTACGAATGCCATTCACCGCTCGACGCGCCCCGTGGGTCCGTATAAGAAAATCGAGGGCATCGAGTGTATCGATAAGGTTATCGATATTGACCAGTCGCCGATTGGCCGCACGCCGCGTTCCAACCCTGCTACCTATATCGGCCTGTGGGATGATCTTCGCGCACTGTTTGCGAGTACGCCGGAGTCGAAGGCGCGCGGCTACTCGCCGGGTCGTTTCTCCTTTAATGTGAGTGGCGGGCGCTGTGAGGCGTGCAAGGGCGACGGGCAGATCAAGATCGAGATGCACTTCCTTCCCGATATCTACATTCCCTGCGAAGTTTGCGGCGGTAAACGCTACAACCGCGAGACACTCGAGGTCACCTACCGTGGCAAGACCATCTCGGACGTGCTCGACATGAGCGTCACCGAGGCGCTGGCCTTCTTTGGGAATATCCCGCAGATTAAGCGCAAACTCCAGACGCTGTACGATGTAGGCTTGGGCTACGTGAGCCTAGGCCAGCCCGCCACGACGCTCTCGGGCGGCGAGGCGCAGCGTGTGAAGCTCGCCAAGGAGCTTCATCGACGCCAGACGGGCAAGACGTTCTATATTTTGGACGAGCCGACGACCGGTCTTCATTTTGAGGACGTCCGCCAGCTGCTCGATGTGCTGCAGCGCTTGGTCGATGCGGGCAACACGGTGCTGGTGATTGAGCACAACCTTGATGTCATCAAGGTTGCCGACCGCCTGATCGATATGGGTCCCGAGGGCGGTAACGGCGGCGGAACCGTCGTGGTTTCGGGCACACCGGAGCAGGTTGCGGACTGTCCGCAGAGTTATACGGGCAAGTTTTTGGCGCCGTTGCTCAGGCGTGACCGGGAGCGTCAGGCTCAACTTGATGCTCAATAAATAGGCGATTCAGTTTATGGGCGCCATCGACTCCTTGTGATTCGATGGCGCTTGCTGTGCCGAAGTGACGTATGCAGCCGAATTGGACATATACTTAATCCTTGCGTCCGAATGCGAGGGAAAGGATATGTCATGGCAAAGGCTGTAAAGACGCCAAAAACCAATGCGATGCGCGAGCTGGAAAGCGCCGGCATTTCCTATGTTCTACATACGTATGAAGACGATGGTGATGAGTCAGTGGGCCTGGGGGTCGCGATTTCGGAGCAGCTTGGCGAGGAGCCCGGTCAAGGATTTAAGACCTTGGTCTGCGTGACGCCGTCCAACGACCATGTCGTGTGCTGCATCCCTGTTGCCGATGAGCTCGATCTAAAGTCCGCCGCGCGTGCCGCGGGGGAGAAGTCCTTGGTCATGATGCATGTGAAGGATTTGCTTGCGGCGACTGGCTACGTTCGCGGCGGCTGCAGCCCGGTCGGTATGAAAAAACGCTACCGGACGCTCATTGATGAGACGTGTGTCCTTTGGGATACCATTTTTATCTCGGGAGGCAAGCGTGGCTACCAGCTTGAGGTCGCGCCCGACGATTTAGTTGCATTTTGCGGGGCCACGGTCGCCCCGATCACGAGAGAGGACTGAGCGATGCCTCAGGAAGATTCAAAGCGCGGGGCTCATTTTGCAAAAGGGCCGACCCCCTCGGCGTCTTCGCCTGAGCTGGCTTCGGTCGAACATGAGATTCGTAAAGTCTGGTCGGCTGCCGCCGACCCGGGTGAGACGGCGGTGTATTTGCGTGCCGCCGGTGCCGGTCCTGTGCCTTCTCGTTCGTCTCT
>CABUZF010000334.1 GCA_902495985.1 uncultured Collinsella sp. | reverse complement strand
GTTCCGCATGCAAAGAAGGACACTTAATGTGGCCTTCGTCTTGCATAGGACTGTAGAGCAGCAAACGTAATACCCGCCCGCCTCCGACCGACGGTCGAGTGAGATTACTTCGCGGCGCCGGGGATGCCGTGGGAGGTTTTGGCGGTTTTGGCTCCGTTTACGATGGCAGTTTCCAGGGCCCTTACTGCGAGCATGCCCAGCAGGTCTAGGGGAACGGCGGCGCTTGCCTGGGCGCCCAGTTTGCCGCTGGCGAGGGTGTAGATGGTGTCGCCGTCGTTGGTGGTGTGCGTGGGACGGATGGCGTGTGCGTAGGCGTCTGCGGCCATCTGGGAGACCTTGGTGGCTTGTGCCTTAGTGAGTTCCACGTTTGTGACGATGCAGCTGATGGTGGTGTTGGTGCGGTCGAGCGGCATCTGCATGGATCCGGCGGCGGCAAAGGCTGCGAGTTCCATGTCGACGATCTGGTCGCTATCGGCCGCGGCGCGCATACCGGCGACCCACTCGCCGGTGAAGGGGTCGACCACGTTGCCGCAGGCGTTGACCGAGACCACGGCGCCCACCTTGATGGGGCCGAGCGCCACGGCGGCAGCGCCAAGGCCGGCCTTCATGCAGGTGGCGGGGCCCATGAGCTTACCCACGGTAGCGCCCGTGCCGGCGCCCACGTTGCCCTGCTCGAGCGTGGCGGGGGTGTTGTCGAGTGCTTCGCGCACGGCGGCGATGCCGGCCTCAATGTCGGGGCGAACGGCGGGATCGCCAAAGGCGAGGTCGAAGATGCAGCTGGAGCACACGATGGGCACCTGCGTGGGGCCGACGGGAAGGCCGATGCCGCGGCCCTCAAGCTCGCGAGCGACGCCGCTTGCAGCCTCGAGGCCAAAGGCCGATCCGCCCGAAAGGCAGACGGCGTGGACCTTGTCGACGGTGTTCTCGGGACGCAGCAGGTCGGTTTCGCGCGATGCTGGAGCACCGCCGCGAACGTCAACGCCGCCGGTGGCGCCCTCGGGTGCCACGATTACGGTGCAACCGGTGCCGGCCTCCTCGTCCGTGTAGTTGCCATAGCAAAAGCCATCGACATCGCAGACGTCAATGGCCTCAAGCAGTGTGTCCATGTTTTCTCCTATCGGTTTTCCGCCGCGCCTTGTGCCCGGTCGGGATCCGTGCGGTACGCCAAAATTGTAGGCGCCGGGGGATACCCAGCGCCAGATGCAATTACGAGAGTTTTTGAATCGCGCGCGCGACGCGTGCGATGGGTAGGCCCACCACGTTATAGAAGTCGCCCGAAATATCGTGCACGAGCATGCGTCCTCCTGTGCCCTGAATGCCGTAGGCGCCGGCCTTGTCCATGGGCTCACCCGAGGCGACGTAGTGCTCAATCTGCTCGTCGGTGAGCTCGTAGAACGTCACATCGGTCACATCGACAAAGGACAGGCTTTCTGCGGCATGCGGGGCGGCCGTATCGCCTGCCTTAACGATGCAGACGCCGGTTGCAACCTGGTGCGTGCGGCCCGAAAGCTCACGGAGCATGGTGTGCGCCTCGTCCTCGGTTGCCGGCTTGCCCAGAATCTTGCCGTCAAAGGTGACGATGGTGTCGGCCGCGACCGTCAGCTCATTGGGCTCGGCATGCTCGGCGGCAACGGCGGCGGCTTTTGCGCGTGCTAAGCGTTCAACAAGCGTAAGCGGGGCCTCGCCATCAAACGGCGTTTCGTCGATATCGGCAGGAATGATGCGAACGTCATAGCCCGCTTCGTGCATCAACTCGATGCGTCGCGGTGATTGCGAAGCCAAAATCATAGCTGAATGCCCTCGGCGACTTTCTCGACAGCCTTGTCGCCGGCGAGCGTGCGCAGCAGCTCAAGCGCAAAGGGGAGCGACTGGGCCATGCCGCTGGCGGTGATGATGTTGCCGTCTTGCGTAACCTTCTCGCCGGTATAGGCGCCTTCGGGGAAGCTTTTCTCAAAGCCGGGGAAGCACGTGGCGTGGCGCCCCTCGAGCAGGTCGAGCTCGCCCAGGATAAACGGGGCGGCGCAGATGGCGGCGACGTGCT
>CABUZF010000333.1 GCA_902495985.1 uncultured Collinsella sp. | reverse complement strand
CGGCATAGACCTTCTGGTCATGCCGCCCTCTTTGAATGACAAGCTGTCGCTCTGGTGCCCGCGCAGCGTCGACTGGTCCGCCGTTCGGTAGAACGGCGGAACCGCCTAACCGCCCAAGTAAGCTTTGCGGACGTTGTCGTCGTGCAGCAGCTCTTGACCAGTGCCGGTCATGGTGATCTTGCCGGTCTCGAGCACGTAACCGCGTGTGGCGATGGAAAGCGCCATCTGCGCGTTTTGCTCGACCAGAAGCACCGTGGTACCGGCCTTGTGCAAGTCCTCGACAATCTGGAAGATCTGTTCGATCAGAATCGGTGCCAGACCCATGGAAGGCTCGTCGAGCATGAGCAGTTTGGGGTTACTCATAAGGGCGCGCCCCATAACGAGCATCTGCTGCTCGCCGCCTGAAAGGGTGCCGGCGACCTGGCGACGACGTTCCTTCAGGCGCGGGAACTGCTCGTAGACGCGCTCCAGGCCCGGAGCCACCGTGGACTTGGGCTGCGTGTAGGCGCCCATCTCCAAGTTCTCCTCGACCGTCATCTGCAAAAAGGCACGACGGCCCTCGGGGACCTGAGCCAGGCCCTTGCCCACCAGCTTGTCGGCAGGCGTATGGGTAATGTCCTCGCCCATAAACTTGATGGAGCCGGTCTTGGAGCGCAGCAGGCCCGAGACAGTCTTGAGCGTTGTGGACTTGCCGGCACCGTTCGCACCGATCAGGGCCACGATCTCGCCCTCGTTGACGTTAAAGGAGATGTCCTTGATGGCGTGGATAGCGCCGTACCAGACGTTGATGTTGTAGACGGAAAGCATCGGCTCTGCCATTTAGTTCTCCCCCTTATCCTGCTTGCCCAGATACGCCTCGATAACGGCGTCGTTGTTCTGGATCTCCTCGGCCGTGCCCTTGGCGATGACCTTGCCAAAGTTAAGCACGCAGATACCCTCGCATATATTCATGACGAGCGACATGTCGTGCTCGATAAGCATGATGGCGATGCCGAAGGTGTCGCGAATCTTAACGATGTTCTCCATGAGCTCCGCGGTCTCGGACGGGTTCATGCCGGCGGCAGGCTCGTCGAGCAGCAGCAGTTTGGGGTTGGTGGCAAGCGCGCGGACGATCTCCAGACGACGCTGGGCGCCGTAAGGCAGCGAGCCAGCCTGCTCGTTTGCCAGATGCTCCATATCAAAGATGGACAGCAGCTCCATGGCACGCTCGTGGGCGGCCTTCTCGTGCTTCCAATACGTCGGCAGGCGCAGCACGCCCTCAAAGCCGGAGTAGCGCTCCTGGTTGTGCAGGCCGACCTTAACGTTGTCCTCCACCGTCATGGTGTTGAACAGGCGAATGTTCTGGAACGTACGGGCAATACCCATGCGGTTGACCTGGTAGACCGACTTGCCCGAGGTGTCCTCACCATCGAGCAGGATGGTGCCGTGCGTAGGCTGGTACACCTTGGTGAGCAGGTTGAAGACCGTGGTCTTGCCAGCACCGTTGGGGCCGATGAGACCGGCGATCTCGGTCTTGCCGATAGTCAGGCTAAAGTCATCGACTGCCTTAAGGCCACCGAACTCAATGCCCAGGTGGATGCACTCGAGTGCCGGGCGCTCGCCCAGGTCACGGTCGGGAACGATGGCGCCAGAAGGATACGGGACCATCTTGCCCTTGTTGAACTCAAATTTACTGGGCATCGGCTGCCACCTCCTTCTTGGAAGCAAAGCGGTCCTTGATGCGACCGAAGAAAGCCTTGAGCTGCGGGTTGTTGGTAAAGATCATGACCAGGATCAGCACGATAGCGTAGATGAGCATGCGGTAGTCCGAGAACTGACGGAGCAGCTCGGGGAGCACCGTGAGCAACGCCGCCGCGATGACGGAACCGAGCATGTTGCCCAGGCCGCCCAGGACCACGAACACCAGAATGAGGATCGACGTGTTGAAGTCGAACTTGGTGGCGGAGAGCTGCGAGAAGTTACCGCCGAACAGGGCTCCGGCAGCACCGGCGAGGGCAGCGGAAACCACGAAGGCGATCATGCGGTACTCGGTGACGGAGATGCCT
>CABUZF010000332.1 GCA_902495985.1 uncultured Collinsella sp. | reverse complement strand
GAAGAACTTGACGATGGGGCTGTTGATGGAGCCGTCCTCGCGAAAAGCGATCCAGGCCAGACCCTTGGCGCCAAACGTGGAGGCCACGCCGGCGAGCTTATCGATCTTGGCACGTGCCCAGGCACCAGCGCCCTTGGCGTTGATGGCCTTGACGACAGAGCCCTCCTCGTTTGCGGCAGTCGCAAAGACCTTGAACTTGGAGTTGGCAAAGATGTCGGTCAGGTCGACCAGATGCATGCCATAGCGGGTATCGGGCTTGTCGGAGCCATAGGTGTCCATGGCATCCCAGTAGTCCATGCGACGCAGCGGCGTGGGCATCTCGACGCCCATGCGGCCGAAGGCATCGGCCAGGACCTCTTCGAGCGCGCTCATAACGTCGTTCTGGTCCACGAAGGACATCTCGATATCGACCTGGGTGAACTCGGGCTGACGGTCGGCACGCAGGTCCTCGTCGCGGAAGCACTTGGCAACCTGGTAGTAGCGCTCGACGCCACCGACCATGAGCAGCTGCTTCAGGAGCTGCGGGGACTGCGGCAGGGCGTAGAAGTTACCCGGCTGAATACGGCTGGGAACGATGAAGTCACGAGCGCCCTCGGGCGTGGACTTAAACAGGGAGGGCGTCTCGACCTCCATGAACTCACGGTTGTGCAGCGCCTCGCGAATGGCAAAGGTGAAGTCGGAGCGCAGCCTGAGGTTGGCCATCATCTCGGGACGGCGGAGGTCCAGATAGCGATAGCGCAGGCGAGTGTCCTCGCTGGTCTCGATGCCGTCCTCGATCTGGAACGGCGGGGTGACGGACGTGTTGAGCACCTCGGCGTGGTCGGTCAGGACCTCGATCTCGCCGGTCGCGAGCTTGGTGTTGGTGGTCTCCTCGCCACGGGCGCGCACGACGCCGTGAATCTTGATGGGCCACTCGGGACGCATGGTCTCGGCGATCTTAAAGGCATCGCCATCGGAGTGCTCGGGGTCGAAGGTGAGCTGCGTGATGCCCTCGCGGTCGCGAAGGTCGCAGAAGATAAGGCCGCCGTGGTCGCGGCGACGGCTCACCCAACCGGTGAGGGTGACCTCTTCGCCCACGTTCTCGAAGCGAAGCTCGCCGCAGGTACGGGTGTGCATGGAATGCTCATCGATGGGACGGGTCTGGCTCATACCAGTGATCCTCCTTTATGGATCTGTGCCGCCCCGTGTCGTTCCGGGCGGCGTCGTACAGATTTGCCCAGCCTGCGTAAACCGCGCAGCCGGACATGGCGTTCTATCTTATCGCACCCACGTCGATGTACCGCGAAAAAGTAACTCTTGCCCAAAGACTTGACGGAGACGAAACAATTGACGCGGCCTGGCCGTCGCCCAGGCGCGCCGCGTGCGACAATGTGCCCCAATACAACTGCACTCGGAAAGGCCCGCCATGACTGCACGCCTCATCGTTATGGATATCGACTCCACGCTCATCAACCAGGAGGTCATCGACCTGTTGGGCAAGGAGGCAGGCGTGGGCGAGCAAGTTGCGCGGATCACCGAACGCGCCATGCGCGGCGAGCTGGACTTTAAGCAAGCGCTCGAGGAGCGCGTGGGGCTGCTCGCCGGCCTGGACGAGAGTGTGTTCGAGCGCACCTTTGAACGCGTGACATTTACCCCCGGCGCGCTGGAGCTTGTGCGCTCGGCACACAGCAAGGGCTGGAAGGTCGGCGTGGTAAGCGGCGGCTTCCACGAGATCGCTGACAAGATCGTAGCCGCCGCGGGTATCGATTTTTGCCTGGCCAACCGCCTGGAGGTCGTGGATGGCAAGCTCACCGGTAAGTTGGCTGCCGACATTGTGACCAAGGAGTCCAAGCTCATCAAGCTGCTAGATTGGGCGGTTGAGTGCGGTGTCGACATGGCCCACACGGTCGCTATTGGCGACGGGGCAAACGACATCCCCATGATTCAGGCCGCGGGCACGGGCATCGCGTTTTGCGCCAAGCCCAAGACGCGCGAGGCCGCCCCGTTTGCCATCGACGAGCGCAACCTGATGCTCGCCATGGACATCATCCTACGTGACTAGTCGAT
>CABUZF010000331.1 GCA_902495985.1 uncultured Collinsella sp. | reverse complement strand
CGCTGCTTTACGGCATCGCCTATACCGTCAAGATGTCGAAGAAAGGTTCAAGGAGTATCGAGGGCTATTTCGACTTTGTGGTACCGCCGCTCGAGGGCTTCTGGTGGCAAGACTCCCCGAGCGGCGACATCGATTATGTACGCAAGGACGATTTCAACTTTATCTCGTGCATCCGCCTGCCCGATTTCGTCACCCGAGATGACTTTGGCTGGGCAGTCGCGGAAGCCACGACCAAAAAGAAACTGGACTTTTCTGCCGTCGAGCTGCTTAAAGTTGACGAGGGTCTCTGCGTTCAATGTATGCATACCGGACCTTATGACAGCGAGCCGGCGACCGTAGACGCTATGCATGAATACACGACCGAGCAGGGCTATGTCCCCGACCTCTCAGACACCCGTTTACATCACGAAATCTATCTCTCCGATCCACGCAAATGCGCACCGGAGAAACTTAAGACTGTGGTTCGTCATCCTATCAAGCGCGCTGAATAGCGTGGAGCGTCATTTCACGCGCTAGGTTTTAAGCCAGCCAACCAGCCGCCTCCTAGGCTGTCAAGCAATTATCTTGACGCGGCCCGCCGCATCTTATATCCCCTAGGGGAAACTGCGTCCCGTTCTGAAGCCTCAAACTGGGATGCAGTTTCCGCTAGGCGCCCCAAGAGGAAAGTGCGTCCCACTCCGCAGCGTCACGCTGGGACGCACCCTCTGCCCACGCTCTCTTCCGCCGTCGTTTCCCCAGATAGAGCCTGCCAAAATAAACCTGTCCCTTTTTGGCAGGTTTTAGAAGCGGACGGTGAAGGTGATCTGGTTGCCGTGGCCGCAGACAGAAGCGCTCCCGCCATGGGCCTCGGCAATGGCTCGCACCACGGATAGGCCCACGCCCGAGCCGCCCGTCTTGGAGCTGCGCGACACGTCCGCACGATAGAAGCGGTCGAACAATCGGTCCAGGTCGCCTTCGGGCAGCTCATCCACGGCGTTCGATACGACAAGTTCGGCGGCTCCCTTACCCTGACCGCGCGAGGCTGCACGCAGGCTTAGCTCAATCACGCTGCCCTCGCTCGCATAGCGCGTGGCGTTGTCCAGCAGCAGCTCAACAACCTGCGCCACCGCTGCAGCGTCGGCATGGGCCCGCACGCCGCTCGCAATCGACGTCGACAGACGCTTGCCGCGCGAAACTGCCACCGACTCAAACGGCGCCGCCGCCTTGTCCACCGCCTCCGAAAGAGCGATCGATGTCATGGTAAAGCCCGCCGAGCCCTCGTCCATGCGAGCCAAAAACACCAGACGCTCCGTGAGCGCCGTCAACCGTGCAACCTGTTCGTGAATGCTCTGCGTCCACTCGCTCTCGCCGCTCTCGATTTCCTGCACCTCGTTAGCGGCGTCGATCACGGCCAGCGGCGTCTTGATCTCGTGGCTCGCGTCGGTAATAAAGCGCTTTTGCTTGCTGTAGCTCTCGACCATCGGTCGAATCACCGCGCCCGAAGCCACCGTCACAATCGCCAATACCGCCAGCCAGCCAATGCAGCTGATGGCCACGCTCGCGCTCAAAAACGAATGAAAGCTTGCAAGCTCGCGCGAGCAGTCCACGAACACATAGGTGGTCTCATCGTCTTGAACGTCAGTCGTATAGCGATAATTGCCAGAAAAACCCGAGACCCAACCCTTGGAATGCAACTTTGCGGCAATACTGGCGGCGCGCTTGGCACCCACCGCGGCAATGCGGGCCGTATTGACATCGACAACCTGTCCGGCGTCAATCGTCACCGTAAAGTAGCGCGTGTCGAAGGGAGACTCCGCCGTCATGCCTTCGAAGTGCCCGATGCGAACGCCCGCTTGGCCATCGCCGGCATCCTTGCCATTAGCGGGATCGTCTTTAGGCTCGTCCCTCCAATCGATACCGTCCTTGCCCGCCAGAATATAGTCCAGGCGAGTGTCGGCCATCTTGCAGACATGCGAATAATTGACGATGTTGATGCCGGCGATGATGAGCGTGAGCACCACAGTTACGGCGCCCATGGCAACGAGGATAAACTTTCGACGCAGGCGGCG
>CABUZF010000330.1 GCA_902495985.1 uncultured Collinsella sp. | reverse complement strand
TGATACTCAAGGTCGGAGAGGGTCTGCGCCGGCGCCACGGTGATGGAGTCACCGGTATGCACGCCCATGGGGTCGAGGTTCTCGATGGAGCACACGATGATGCCGTTGCCGGCGTGGTCACGCATGACCTCCGTCTCGTACTCTTTCCAGCCCTCGATGGACTCCTCGACCAGCACCTCGTGGGCAGGCGAGAGTTCAAGGCCCTGGCTCACGATGGAGACGAGCTCCTCGTGGGTATGCGCGATGCCACCGCCGGCGCCGCCGAGGGTAAAGCTCGGACGCAGCACACAGGGGTATCCCACGCGTTCGGCGATGGCTTCGGCGTCTGCCACGCTGTAGGCATAGCCCGAGCGCGCGACCTCCAGGCCAATCTCGGCCATGGCCTCGTTAAAGAGCCTGCGGTCCTCGCCGCGCTCGATGGCGGCAAGGTCACAGCCGATCATCTCGACACCGTACTTGTTGAGCGTGCCGTCCTTTGCCAGCTCGACAGCGGCATTCAGACCGGTCTGGCCGCCCAGCGTGGGCAGCAGCGCGTCCGGGCGCTCCTTCTTAATCACGCGCTCGATAAATTCGGCGGTGATGGGCTCGACATAGGTACGGTCGGCCAAGCCCGGGTCGGTCATGATGGTCGCCGGGTTGGAGTTGACCAGGATGACATCAAAGCCATCCTCCTTGAGCACCTTGCAGGCCTGGGCGCCGGAGTAATCGAACTCGCAGGCCTGGCCAATGACAATGGGGCCCGAGCCAATGACGAGGATACGCTTGATGTCGGTACGTTTAGGCATGTTAATTCTCCTCGGTCTCGGTCGCGGCGGAACCACTATCGGCGAAATTCCAGCCCTGCAGGCGGTCCTTGGCGGTATCGATGTCCAGATAGTTCTCCTCGCCGTCCATGAGTCGCGTAAAGGCGGTAAAGAGATAATGGGCATCGGTGGGGCCGGGCGATGCCTCGGGGTGATACTGGACCGAGAAGCACGGGGCGTCGAGCAGTTGGATGCCCTCGGCGGTGCCGTCGTTGAGGTTCACGTGCGTCAGGCGAATGCGGCCGAAGCGCTCGTTCATCACGACCGGCGCGATACCGCGGCGCACCCAGGCGCGCAAATCGCCATCGGCCGCATGCTCGGTCTCGCCGCCGGAAAGCTCGGGGATGAGCTCGCCCAAGCTGGGGAACAGCAGTCCGAAGCCGTGGTTTTGCGCGGTAATCTCCACGCGGCGGCTCACCAGGTTCATAACCGGCTGGTTGCCGCCACGGTGACCGAATTTGAGCTTTTCCATCTGGGCGCCGCACGCCAAGCTAATCATCTGGTGACCAAGGCAAATGCCAAAGACCGGCACCTTGCCGATCAGCTGCTGCACCTGCTCGTAGGTCTCGACCACGGCATCGGGGTCGCCGGGGCCGTTGGACAAAAAGACGCCATCGGGATTCATGTCGAGCACCTCACTCGCGGGCGTATCCCACGGCACGACGGTGAGGTTGCAGCCAGCACGGACCAGGCCCTCCAGGATGCCGCGCTTGACACCGCAGTCGTAGGCGACCACGTTGTGGCGGGCGGGGACAGCAGGAGTCAGCGCAAAATTATGCTCGGCGGGCAGGTCGCTCGCAGCAAAGATATGGGGCTCAGGGCAGCTCACGGTCTTGACCAGGTTCTCACCGACCAGCGTGGGCGCGGCGGACAGGCGCTCGGCAAGCTCGGCGACGTCAAAGACCTCCGTCGAGATAATGCCCATCTTGGAGCCGTTGTCGCGCAGGTGACGCACAAGAGCACGAGTGTCGACACCCTCGATAGCGACGATGCCGTGAGCGCGCAGGTACGCCGGCACGCTGACGGCCGAGCGCCAGTTAGAAGGCGTGGCGCACATGTCATGGACGACCATGCCGCGCATAGCGGGCGCGCTCGCGGGACGAGCGGTATCGCCGGGGAAGGCCGACTGGACGTCTGCCTCGTCAATGCCGTAGTTACCAATCTGCGGATAGGTCATGGTTACGATTTGGCCGGCATAGCTCGGGTCGGTCATGACCTCAAAGTAGCCCTCGAGCGACGTGTTAAAGC
>CABUZF010000329.1 GCA_902495985.1 uncultured Collinsella sp. | reverse complement strand
TCTCCGGTTGAGCCGGATGAGATTCCTGCCGCTCTGGCTCGCCATGTTGCCCGCCGTACCGCCGGTCGTGACGTTCACGTGTGCGTCGGTCCCTCGCGAGATGAGCTTGAGGTTTTGATCGATAAGGCCGACGTTGTTGTTGACGCTATTTTTGGTACCGGTTTCCACGGTGACCTGCGTGCACCGTTTTCCATCTGGATTCCGACAGTTAACGACTGCGCCGACCATGTGGTGTCTATCGATGTTCCTTCAGGTCTGAATGCCGAGACCGGTGTTGTTGACGACGACTGCATCCGTGCCGAGCGTACGGTCACGATGATCACGCCCAAGATTGGCCTCTACAGCGCTGATGGCCCTGAGTACGCCGGTGATCTGGTGTGCGGTAGCCTCTATGATCGCCTTGATGAGGTCATCGATGATGTCGACCATGCCGCCGAGATTGTCGAGCCCGGTGACCTGGTGGATTTCTTTGCTCCGCTGCCCTCGAATATCGATAAGTATTCTCGCGGTTCCGTCCTTATTGTTGCCGGCTCGGCGCAGTATCCTGGCGCTGCCATTATGGCTGCCAAGTCTGCTGCCCGTGCGGGTGCCGGCTATGTGGCTGTCGCGACGCCCGATGCGTGCGCCAATCTTATTCGTATGGCACTTCCCTCGATTCCGGTTTTTGCTATTCCGTCCGATTCCCGCGGCTCTTTTGGTGCCGCTGCCCGTATGACCGTGTGCGAGATTGCAAAGAAGTACAGCTGCGTACTGTGCGGTCCCGGCATGACGACGTCTGCCGGTGCCATGCAGGTGGTTTCGGGCTTGTTGGAGCTTGATGTGCCGCTGATCCTTGATGCCGATGCGCTCAACTGCCTTTCTAAGATTGCCATCGACGGTATCGATAGCAACCCTGAGATGTACCGCCGCGAGCAGCCGCTCGTCATGACGCCGCACTATCGCGAGCTTTCGCGCTTGGTTGCCGGTGACGAGGTTAACGATCTGGGGACTGCAATCGCGGCAGCGCAGAAGGTTGTCTGGGCTGCTGGCTCCGACAATCTCGTGGTTATTGCCAAGGGGCCGACGACGGCTATCTGTGGCGTTGAGCGCGTGCTTTTGCCGCTCTCGGGTCCGGCGTCGTTGGCGACTGCCGGTTCGGGCGATGTTCTTGCGGGCATTTTGGCTGGCACACTGGCTACCATGCGTGATGAGATGGATCGCTGGGAGCTGCTGTATTCGTATGCTGTTGCGCTTCACAGTTACGCGGGTTTTGCCGCGGCGACGGAGTATGGTGAGAAGAGTGTTATTGCGACCGATTTGATCGACTTGATCGGTCCTGCCATGGAATTGGCGGCAAAGGATGCACTCGATGATCTGGGAATCATGGACGAAGGGTCGGATGACTAATCATGAATAAAGCCGATTTGACGCGCTGGTCCTGGGTTGAGATTGACCGAGGGGCGCTTCGCCGCAACACGAGGGCTTACAAGAACCTGCTCGATCCACGTCAGCGACTGTGCTGCGTGGTCAAGGCCGATGCCTATGGCCATGGTGCCGTCGAGTGCGCCAAAATCATGTACTCGGCTGGAGCCGACATGTTCGCGGTGGCAACGGTCCACGAGGGTGTTGAGCTCCGACAGGGCGGGATCACGAAACCCATCCTCATCTTAAGCGAGCCGCCTATCGAGGCCATTCCGACGTTGCTCGAGTTCGATATCATGCCCTCGGTCTATACGTCCGACTTTGCTCTGGCGTATGGCGAATGTGCCGTCGCAGCGGGCAAGGTGGGCAAGTATCATCTCGCCATCGAGACGGGCATGAATCGTATCGGCGTTCACTACACGCAGGTGCTCGACTTTGTCCGCGGTATAAATTTCCATCGCGGTATTCAGTGCGACGGCGTATTTACGCACTTCGCCACGGCCGATGAACCTTCGGGCTGGGACTACAAGCTGCAGTGTCAGCGCTTTACCGAGGCCGTTCAGGCCATTAAGGATGCGGGTTTTGAGTGCGGTATCGTGCACTGCGCCAACACGCCGTCCTCGATGCTCGACCCCTCGATGCATTTTGATATGATCCG
>CABUZF010000328.1 GCA_902495985.1 uncultured Collinsella sp. | reverse complement strand
GCCTTGCCGGCGGTATGGTCGTGGACGGTGATGTGCAGATTCTGGATGTCGCCGTCGACCCGGCACATCGCCGTGAGGGCATTGCCCGCAAGCTGCTGTCGCATGTGAGCTATGATGCCCAGATGCTCGGCTGCACCACGGCTTCGCTCGAGGTCGAGGACGGCAACGAGGGAGCGATTGCGCTCTATAACGCTCTGGGCTTTACCGAGGCTGGCCGTCGCCGCGGCTACTATGGTGCCGGCAAGGACGCCATCGTCATGACGGCCCCACTGCCCCTGGTACTTCCGGTCGACAATGCTTCGCCCGAGCCGACGGCGGCAGAGCAGCGCGTGTGGCCGCTGCCTGCGCCTGGGCGCTCCGAGGGGGAGCGTGCCGAAATTGAGCGCCGCCGCCTAGTGCTCGCTATCGAGAGCTCCTGCGACGAGACGGCCGTGGCGATTATCGATGCGGATGGCAATATGCTGGCCAACCAGGTGTCGACGCAGATTGATTTTCACGCCCGCTTTGGCGGCGTGGTGCCCGAGATCGCCTCGCGCAAACACGTCGAGGTGATTGTGAGTGTCGTGGATGCGGCGCTCGAGGATGCCGCAGCATCGCTTGGTCTTGAGGATGGAGCCATTGCCCCCAGCGAGCTTGCCGCCGTGGGCGTGACACAGGGCCCGGGCCTGGTGGGCGCGCTCGTGGTTGGCGTCGCCTTCGCCAAGGGCTTTGCCTACGCTGCCGGCAAGCCGCTCGTGTGCGTCAACCATCTGGAGGGGCACCTGTTTGCCAACCTGCTGGCGCAACCCGACCTCAAACCGCCGTTTATCTTCACGCTTGTCTCGGGTGGGCACACCATGCTCGTGCACGTGAAGGCGTGGGGCGACTACGAGGTGCTCGGTGAGACGCTCGACGACGCTGTGGGCGAGGCCTTCGACAAGGTAGCCAAGGCATTGGGTCTGGGCTATCCCGGTGGCCCCATCATTTCCAAGCTGGCCGAGACGGGCAACCCCAAGGCGATCGATTTCCCCCGTGCGCTTAACAGCAGAGGAGACTATCGCTTCTCGCTTTCGGGCCTTAAAACCGCTGTGACGCTCTACATTGAACAGGAGACCAAGGCCGGGCGCACGATTCACCTGCCCGATCTGGCAGCTTCGTTTGAGGCAGCTGTCTTTGACGTGCAGTACAAGAAGGCCAAAAACGCATTGCACGCTACCGGATGCAAGGAATACTGCATCGGTGGCGGCGTCTCGGCCAACCCGCATCTGCGCGAGATGATGATCAAGAAGCTTGGGCGTCAGGGGATTCGCGTAACGGTGCCGCCCTTGTCTGCCTGTACCGATAACGCAGCCATGATTGCGGAGGTCGCTCGCCGTAAATTCGACCGAGGTGAAATCTCGCCGTTCGACGTCGACGCCGATCCAAACATGACGCTGTAGCTGGTACGGCGCGGTCCCCGGACGGAGGGGCCGGATATAAGGTTTCCTGCTCTACAGTCCTGCGCAAGACGAAGGCCACATTAAGTGGCCTTCTTTGCGTGCGGAACTCGCGATCAATCAAATATAATGCGGGCGGGCACGCGGCCCTCTCGGGTTCGGGGCGCGGCACACCGGACTGGTTGTCTGAATTAAAGAAAGTGAAGGCCCCTTTCGGGGCCTTCTTTTTATAAAAATTCGCCTACTCGGTGGACTTCGGGTTCTAGGTCTACGTTGAATTGGTCTTTGACGGTTGCCTGGATGTGGCGGATGAGTTCGTCGACATCGGCGGCGGTGGCGTGGTCGGCGTTGACGATGAAGCCGCAGTGCTTCTCGCTCACCTGCGCGCCGCCAACGGCGTGTCCTCGCAGGCCGGCGTCCATGATGAGCTTGCCGGCAAAGTAGCCCTCGGGGCGCTTGAAGGTGGAGCCGGCGCTCGGCATGTCGAGCGGCTGCTTGTCCTCGCGGCGCTGGCGGTAGTCGTCCATGTCGGCCTTGATCATCGCGGCGTTGCCCGGGGCGAGATTGAAAGTGGCCGAAAGCACGACGAAGCCGTCGTCGGCAATGCGGCTCTTGCGATAACCCAGGTTGAGCTCGTCGACATCGAACTCG
>CABUZF010000327.1 GCA_902495985.1 uncultured Collinsella sp. | reverse complement strand
CGGAATCCTCGCCAAAGCGGTCCATATAGCAGCGTGCCGCGAATTGACGAGCCTTGGTTCCGGGTGGTTCCCACTGATTGGCCCAAATGGTGCGAAAGGGTCCGGCGGGCTTCATGTAGAAATCTGGATAACGAGGGTCAGCGTAGCCTTCGAGGCCCAAACGAAATCCGCCGACGCCAGCAAATAGCTCGGCGATTTTGACCTCTGACATACTCACTCCCCCAAATCGCTGCAAATGCAAAGATCAAGGGTACAGAAATCGGGTTGCAAATGGAAGATCCCTTAGGGGATCTTCACGGTATAACCCGAATTTACAGTAGCATACGTGTTAGATCATGTCTTATTTCGAGAGGATTTGCCATGTCCAAGAAGCACCTCGATTTCAAGCGCATGCTTGACGATACTGATTTTTCTGACCCCTCAAGCATTGAGCGGTATGCTGCCAATCTCGACGGGATGACGTTTCGCGATATTCTCGAGCTTGGCATTGCGCCGGAGGGGGAGAGTGCGCCCAAGGACTTTGGGTCTAAGAAGTACAAGGGCGGTATGGGAACCCTGATCGAGGAGCGTTACTTTGGCTACAAAGCCAACAGCGACGATCGGCCGGACTTTCCCGAGGCGGGTGTGGAACTCAAGGCAACACGCTTCGACGTGCTCAAGGATGGTCGCAAGTCTGCCGGCGAGCGTCTTGTCTTGACGATGATTCCCTACGACCGTCCCGTTTCGCTCGACTACGACAGCTCGCATCTCAAGACCTAGCTCAGCAATATCCTGCTGATCTACTACGGCCGTGACCGCTCCATCGACAAATACGACCAGCGCATTGAGCGTGCAGTCATGGTTCGTCTGCCCGAAGAGGATATGAAGATCATTCGCGCCGACTACGAGAAGATCATTTCGTACATTCAGGATGGTCGCGCGGACGAGCTGTCGGAGGGCATGACCACCTACTTGGGCGCCTGCACAAAGGGCGCAACCGAAGCGACGATGTGGGTTGACCAGTATTACGAGTACTTCAACACCGATACGGGCGAGATCGAGCACCGTCGCGCGAAGCGTCGTGCCTTCTCACTCAAGCGCTCGTACATGGACTATGTGCTTCATACCTATGTTCTCGGTGCTCCGCGCATTGGCGAGAGTATCGTCCAGGCCGGCGACAAGTCCATTGATTTCGAAAGCTACGTTACTGCGCTTATCGAGCGCCACTATGGTGAAACTGATCGCCAGATTGCAGAGCAGTACGGCCTGGAATACACGGGAAACAAGGCGCAATGGACGACACTCGTTTATCGAATGCTCGGAATTAAAAGCAATGCTGCCGAGGAGTTCGTTAAGGCTGGGATTAACGTCCGCGTTTGTCGCGTTAATAAGAGGGGACACATCGAGCAGGCAATGTCTTTCCCTCCGTTTGAGTTTAAGCAGCTAATCAATGAGGATTGGGAAACGTCATCCTTCCGTGCGCGCCTTGAGACCAACCGTTTCTTCTTTGTCGTGTTCCGTGAGGACCACGAGGGGGAGTGGCGTCTTGACCGCTGCCTATTCTGGGCAATGCCGGCAAACGAAATCGAGGGCCCCGCAAAGGCCTGCTGGGATGAGACTCGCAAGGTAATTCGTGAGGGCGTTAAGCTCAGTCCGTATCGGGACGCGAGTGGAAAGCTCAAGGTGACCAACAATCTGCCCGGTATGGCGGACAACCCGATTGTCCACGTTCGCCCGCATACCTCAAAAGCTGCGTACAGATTCGCCGACGGAACCGAAATCGGCGACATTGCGAGGAACGCCTACGAGTTGCCCGATGGACGTTGGATGACCAGGCAATCGTTCTGGTTTAACAAAGGCTATCTAGAGCACATCCTGGGGTTGTAGCCTTCGAGTCGGCAATTCAACTACCTGTGCATACTCGATTTTCGAGGATATCTGGACTCGATTTTCGAGCCTTGCCCTACAGGTAGATTCCCTCGAACAGGGTCTTGTGGAACTCGGCGTGGTGGTCGCGTGCCCAGGTAAAGAGCGCCTGGTCAAAATTGGTGCGCGTGGCCGGGACGCCAAAGACGCCGGCAACTTCGACGCG
>CABUZF010000326.1 GCA_902495985.1 uncultured Collinsella sp. | reverse complement strand
CGAGGTAGCACTGTAGGCGTTATTGGCTGCCGCGTTGGCGACGAGTGCCACGAAAGCCGCCGTGCTGCCCGCAGGGGCGGCCTGGGAGCCAGATACGGCGCGTGCCGCGGCGGCGATGTCGTCGCGATTGAAGGAGCCGGTCTGCCCGCCGTTGGTGAGCTCGTCGATGGCGACTTGATAGACGTCGCGCGAGTGTGCAGGGTCGCAGCTCACCGGCGAATCGTCGTCGAGCATACTGTCGATCATGGACCAAGCCTCGTCCTCGTCCATAGCATCTGCGGCTCGAGCGATGGTAGGGACACCATCATCGGTATGACGGCGCTGGAACGCACCAGTCAGGCCGGAAAGGAATGCCGAGGTAGACTGCTCCGACTGAGCCTGAGAAGCAGAAGCGGTAGCATAAGGAGTCGCATCCTGCTGCTGAGCTGGAATCGAGGCGGTCTTGAACTCGCTTTGATGCTGATTGAGATTGGCGGCACCGCCCATGGCATCGGGCTGGAACAGACGCTCTTCACGCTGCGCATGGTACTCGGAGATACCCAGCGAGGCGGCATAGATACCCACGCCCGCCACCGCGCCCACGGCGAAGGGAACCGCACCCGCCACGACCGTCTCGTTCACAGACGAAAACGGCAGCGTCGCGGCATACATAACCACGGGAGCGGCAAGGCCGATCCCGCACGAAAGTCCGGCAAGGACTGCTCGTTGTGTTGCATCAGAAGAAGCCATGAGCTCTCCCCATCTTCCAGCACCCAAATCGCATCATTCAGTTGGCTGCGCGAGAGAAGATGAAGCGGGGCTATGCCCCAAAGCAACGGTATATGGTTCGTTTCATCTGCGTTTTCCGTCGCGAAGCTTAAAAGCTATTATGCGAAACCGCCCTGTCGATTGCAAGCGACGATGTCGGATTGAAACGGGAAACCTGCTGCTTGCCAGTCTTATGGTCAAAAAAGCGCGGAGCGGCAATATAGAAAAGGGCCGAGGCTCAAAGCCCCGACCCTTTATTGCACTGATGACTATCGCTGCGCGTGGATGACAACCTAGAACGTCTGCTCGTAGTCGCTGTGCTTTTTGGCCGAACGCACCAGGAACTCCTGGTTGGTGTTGGTGCCCTTAAGACCCTTGATAAACGATGCGGCCGCGCGCTCGGTGTTGTTCATGCCGGCAAGAATGCGACGCAGGCCAAAGACAAACGGACGCATCTGCTCGTCAACCAACAGGTCCTCGTTACGCGTACCGGAGGCAACGGGGTCGATAGCCGGGAAGATGCGGCGGTCGGCCAGGTCGCGGTCGAGCTTAAGCTCCATGTTGCCGGTGCCCTTGAACTCCTCAAAGATGACCTCGTCCATCTTGGAACCGGTGTCGATGAGGGCAGAGGCCAGGATGGTGAGCGAGCCACCGTTCTCGATATTGCGGGCTGCGCCCAGGAAGCGCTTGGGCGGATACAGCGCCGCCGAATCGACGCCGCCCGAAAGGATGCGGCCCGAGGCGGGCGCCGCCAAGTTGTAGGCGCGGGCAAGACGCGTGATGGAGTCGAGCACCACCACGACATCGCCGCCCAGCTCCACGATGCGCTTGGCGCGCTCGATGACGAGCTCGGCCACGCGGGTGTGGTTGTCGGCGGGCATATCGAAGGTCGAGGCCACGACCTCGCCCTTAATGGAGCGCTGCATATCGGTGACCTCTTCGGGGCGCTCGTCGACGAGCAGGCAGATGAGGTGCACCTCGGGGTTGTTGATCGAGATGGACTGGCAGATCTTCTTGAGGATCGTGGTCTTGCCGGCCTTGGGCGGAGACACGATCAAGCCACGCTGACCCTTGCCGATCGGCGACACGATGTCGATGGCGCGACCGGTAATGGAGTCCTTGCCGTGCTCCATGCGCAGCGGCTCGTTGGGATAGACCGGGGTGAGGTCACCAAACTTGGGGCGGTTGCGAATCTGCTCGGGGTCTAGACCGTTGACGGTCGTGATTTTGGCGAGGCCGGCGCGCTTGTCGCCGCCGCGCGAAGGACGAAGCGAGCCCTCGATGACGTCGCCCGTGCGCAGACGCGCGGAGCGGATGAGGTAGG
>CABUZF010000325.1 GCA_902495985.1 uncultured Collinsella sp. | reverse complement strand
TGGACCACCCGCGCCGCAGCTATGAACATGCCTACGCCGAGATGGTTCCCATGCTCGAGCACATTGAGTCGCAGCGCCAGGAGCTTAAACGCCAGATGGCGGTGTTGGCCGATAACGACCGCATGCGTCGCGAGTTCACGGCCAATATCACTCATGAGCTCAAGACCCCGCTCACCGCGATTTCGGGCTATGCCGAGCTTATTGCAAACGGCATGGTTGAGGGCGAGGACGACCTGCGCAACTTTGGCGGCCGCATCTATCGCGAGGCGGGCCGCCTGGCAGCACTCGTCAACGACATCCTCACGCTTTCCAACTTGGATGAGGCGGAGCGTGCGAGCGATGGTGAGGCGGTGCCCATTGGGTCCACAGAGCCCATCGAGCTCTCTCGCGCCATGTTGACGGTGGAACAGCGTCTTGAGCAGGTTGCCCGTCAGTCGGATGTGACCATTGGGCACGAAACGAAGCCCGTGGTGATCGAAGGCGTGTCACGCCTGATCGACGAGCTGATCTATAACCTGGCAAGCAACGCCATTCGCTACAACCGACCTGGCGGTACGGTCACGCTGCGCTGCGGAACCAACGATGAGGGCCATCCATACTTGTCTGTTGCCGACACGGGTATCGGTATTGCGCCCGAGGAGCAGGGCAAAGTGTTCGAGCGTTTTTACCGCGTGGACAAGAGTCGTTCTAAGGCGCGTGGCGGAACCGGCCTGGGCTTGGCGATCGTCAAACACGCCGCTCTGTACCACCACGCCGCGATTGACCTGTCGAGTGAGCCGGGCGTGGGAACCACCATTTCGGTAACGTTTCCCGTGCAACAAGAGGGACCGTTCGCGTAGCGGTATGGCAAAAATCGAGGATTAGACGATGCGCCTCCGCTGCCGCGTTAGTTGTTGCGCAACTTACACGCGGACGCTGTATCTTATGTATAGAGTTCGGACATGGCAGAAAGATGCGATATTATACGAGCAGTTTTGTCGATACGAACTAGGGAAATGAAAGGCAAGCTGCATGACCCTTCTTGAACTGTTCCAGCTGCTAAAAAAGCACCTCAGGCTGGTCATCGCCCTTCCGGTGGTCTGCGCGATCGCCATGGGCGTCGTCTCCTTCGCTATGATGGACAACACCTACACCGCCACGATGAGCATGTACATTCTCGCCAAGACCGATGGTAGCCAGACGAGCTACTACAACGACCTGTCGGCGAGTCAGATGCTTTCCAACGACATCGCCACGCTACTTGATAGCGACAGCGTCAAGAGCGGTGCCGCCAAGGAGCTGGGTCTTTCCAACTTGGATGATTACAAGGTGAGTGTTACGAGCGAGACTACGACTCGTTTCATTTCGCTGTCCGTGACCGGCGACAGCCCCGACGGTGCCGCCGCTGTCGCTAACGCCATTGCCAACTCGGTGTCTACCGTGGCCCAGGACGTTGACGCCGCCCAGGCCGTCAACGTGATCGACAAGGCAAAGGTTCCCACCCAGCCCAGCGGCCCCAACCGCAAGCTCTACATTGCAGTTGCCGCTCTGGCCGGTCTGTTTGTCGCTGTCGCGATTGTTGTGCTGCTCGACATGCTCAACACGCGTGTTCGTTCTGTCGATGACGCCGTCGAGCTGCTCGGCGTGCCCGTCATCGGCCGCTTCCCCGTTGTGAAGGGCGGTAAGTAATCCATGGCCCGTAAAAAGAAAACTAGCGATACCCTTGCCTTTGACAACGCAGCCAAGACCCTGCTCGCCAACATTCGCTTTGCGAGTGTCGATACGCCCATCAAGTCTATTACGGTGACCTCCTCCATTCCCAACGAGGGCAAGTCCACCATTGCGCTCAACCTGGCCCAGGCCATCGCAACCAGCGGCAAGAGCGTTCTCCTCGTTGAGTGCGACATGCGCCACCGCACACTTGCCAACATGCTGGGCGTCCGTCATGCCGGCGGCCTGTACGCCGTGCTTTCCGATCAGATGTCGATCGATGAGGCCGTTATCGACACCGGCCAGTCCAACCTCTTCTTCCTCGACGCCGAGCCGCGCATTCCCAATCCGGCAGACATCGTTGCCTCGCGCCGCTTTGCCAAGCTTGTCGCC